>CABUTN010000001.1 GCA_902494565.1 uncultured Collinsella sp.
CCCGTGTAGAACAGGCCACCCTTACCGGTCCACGATAGTTCCGGCACGCAGAACAGGCCCGTGAGCACGCCGCCCAAGATGCCGCCGATACCGTGGCAACCAAACGCGTCGAGCGCATCGTCGTAGCCAAACTTGGTCTTGAGATGGCTGATGGCCAAGTAGCAGACAGGCGAGACAATCAGGCCCATGACCAGCGCTGCCCACGGCTCGACAAAGCCCGCACCCGGCGTGACCACCACAAGGCCCGCAACCAGACCGGTGCTGGCACCCACCAGCGTGGGGCGACCGGTGTGCACGCGCTCGACGGCAAGCCACGAGACCATGCCCGCCGCGCTGGCCGTCACGGTGTTGAGTATGGCGAGCGCCGCCACGGCGTCGGCCTTAAACTCGCTGCCGCCGTTAAAGCCAAACCAGCCAAACCAAAGCAGGCCGGCGCCCAACGCCACAAACGGCACGTTATGCGGACGGTAGCTCACCATGCCAAAGCCGCGACGACGGCCGAGCATTAAGCAGAGGATCAGGCCCGTCAGACCGGACGAAATGTGCACCACGTCGCCGCCGGCAAAGTCGAGCGCGCCGATGATGTCGCCGATAAAGGAGCCATCGCCGCCCCAGACCATGTGGGCGAGCGGCGCGTAGACCACGAGCAGCCAAATGCCCAGGAAGGCCGTCATGGCACCAAACTTAACGCGGCCGGCCAGGCTGCCCGTGACGATAGCGGCAGTGATCATGGCAAACGCCATCTGGAAGGCGATGTTAATGATCTGAGGGTAGACGGCACCGTCCGCAGCATTGCCCTCGGCCGCCTGCAGCACCTGGTTGAGCACCGGCAGGCACAGCAGCTGGTCAAGGCCTCCAATAAACGGGCTGGAACCGTCGCTGCCGTAGGCCAGCGACCAGCCGGCAACAATCCACAGCACACCAACCAGGCCAATGGCGCCAAAGCACATGAGCATGGTGTTGATGACATTTTTGCGCCTGGACAGGCCGCCATAGAAAAACGCCAGACCCGGTGTCATTAAAAACACAAGCATGGTGCAGATGAGCATAAACGTTGTCGATCCCGTATCGTACATTCGCTCCCCCTTGATCGCATGAACGTTGTCGGCGCCCATAATGCGGCCGAGGGGCAACTGGTGTAGACCAGATACGGCGTTGTTAAACGCTGCGTTGTCGAATGGAAACGGTGCCGCAATCTTAGAAACGGCGCGGCAACGGACGCGAAACCAATGGGAAACGCAAGGACGGCAGGCGCCGGCCCCATCCCGTCCCGGCTAGCGCCGAAACAGCTCGTGGGCGCGGTCGCGGAGATTAGTTGCTCGAATGACACCTTCGTAGCGATTGATGCGCAGGCGCGGGAAGGCGTTAAAGAAGCGTAGGTCGCGGCGACTGAGTGACACGCTCGGCACCGGACGGCTCATGCGCTTGCCGGCAAGGCGACGGCTGAGCGACGGACGCGGCATGTTCGGCGCGGCATCGGCCACGCGGCGGGCGGCAAGCGCCAGGCCGCGAGCACCATCCGCGATAAACGTCGGCATCGAAGCCTTCTCGCGCAGGGCATCGAGCGCGGCGTCACCCAGCTCGGCCAGCCACGCGTTAACGGCACGGCTACGGATGTGCGTCTGTGCCACCGAGTCAATCGTCGAATCGGGAATACGTTCGAGCATGGAGTCGGACGCATCGGCAAGCGACTCGTTGATGCGGTCGGCAAGGTCGGCCCGGACGCGCTCCAGCTGGTCGGACAGGCGGCGCCAGCTCGCCAACGAGCACACCGCGTCGACCATCATCGCGACCGCGACGATAAACGCGGACAGCCGCACAATCAGCACCGGCAGATGGGCAAGCAGGCCCAACACCGCCGGCTCCACCACGCGGCAAATACACAACGCGCCTAAGCCAAACGCGCAGGCCCAGTACAGACAGATACGTCCGTGCAAGTTAAACGGCAGGTGCGAGTAATCCCAAAAGCGTGCGCCTGTTGTCTTTTCCAACAGCACGCCCACGCTGTACTCAATCACGCTACATACGAGCGCTGCGGCGACAAACTGGCTCGACGCGTCAGGAATTCCGCGCAACAGCAGCCAGCAGGCAATGCCGCCCGCGCCATAGATGGGGCAGCACGGCCCCAGCAAAAAGCCACTGTTGGCAAATCGTCCGTGATTGAGCATGGCGCATACTGTCGACTCCCATGCCCAACCGCAAAACCCGTAAAAAGCAAACGAGAGCACCAGTGCCGAGAGTGGGCAGGCGGCAAGCGTCGCGCCGTCAAATGCCATGTCGATCGCGGTCCCCACCGTCTACCCTCTCCTCTTCTCGCTCGATTCGCCACTCACGCTATCGTCAGCCTCGTCCTTGCGCGGCAGACGACCGGCGACCGTCTCGCGCAGAGCGCACCATTTATCCGCCAGACACACAATCCATGCCTCACGACACGTCGGCGGCACCGGCACCAGCGGAAACATATGGCGCACGATAATATTCCGCTCACGAGACGTCAGATCAAAATCTTCCTCCGCACGCGCCAGGGCAAAAAATGGATGCCGAAATCCGTGCAGTCGATGGCTCGGGTCGGGGTCGTGCCAATCGTAGAGAAAGTAATCGTGCAGCAGGGCCCCGCGCAACAACGAAGCACGGTCGACCGAAATGCCAGCACGGCCCAAGCGCTCGGCAAAGGACAGGCTCGCCCGCGCTACCGAAGTCACATGTGCATAGACCGTCACGTCGCCATGCTGGATAAACTCGTGCGTCAGGTCCAAGCGGCCCGCCTGGGCCAGCTGGCGGGCGGCATAGTCGACCTCGTGCGCGATTTTCTCGGCACGAACGGTATCGGACATGCTGCCTCCTTCCAGCGACTCACGGCGACAAGCCACGGACTGTGCACAATCGATAAAAACATCATGGAACATATCAGTATGGCATCGGACAAAACGTTTTGCCCCACCAGTTGGCGAATTACCGCGCCGCCGTCACATATCAAACGCCAAAATGTGCGAGACTGTCTTGTGCAATTGTGCCGGCCGAGGGAGTGCCGGCGCACGATTCGCATGGAGTAACCCACAACGATGCTGCTTACGCAAACGACAACGCCCGAGGACGTCAAGGCTCTTAATCGCGCCGAGCTCCCGCAGCTCTGCGGCGAGATCCGCCAGGCAATCCTCGAAAGCTCCGCCGCCGTCGGCGGGCACGTTGCCCCCAACTTGGGCGTTGTTGAGCTTACGGTTGCGCTTCATCGCGTGTTTAACTCCCCCATCGACAAGATTGTCTTTGACGTTTCGCACCAGACCTACGCCCACAAGGCGCTGACGGGGCGCGCGTACACTTATATCGATCCGGAGCGTTATGGTGAGGCATCTGGCTTTGCCAATCCCGACGAGTCCGAGCACGACCTGTTCGCCATGGGTCACACCTCGACCTCGGTGAGCTTGGGCTGCGGCCTTGCCCACGCGCGCGACCTGGCGGGCGATGCGTACAACGTCATTACCGTTATTGGCGACGGCTCGCTTTCGGGCGGCCTGGCGTTTGAGGGCTTCAACAATGCCGCCGAACTCGACAGCAACCTGATCATCATCGTCAACGATAACGACCAGTCCATCGCCGAGAACCACGGTGGCCTGTATCGCAATCTGGCCGAGCTGCGCGCCAGCAACGGCGCCTGTGAGCGCAACGTTTTCCGCGCGATGGGGCTCGACTACCGCTATCTGGACGCCGGCAACGATGTGTTGGCCCTCGTCGATGCGTTGCAGGAACTGCGCAATATCGATCATCCCATCGTGCTGCACGTCTCCACCGCCAAGGGTAAGGGCTTTGAGCCAGCCCAGAGCGACCCCGAACGCTGGCACCACGTGGGTCCGTTTGACATGGCAACTGGACGCAAGCTCTGCCCGGGCCATCCGAGCGAGCCTGCGCCGCGCACCTATGCCGACATTACGGGCGAGGCGCTCAGCGCCGCCATCGAGCGCGATCCACAGGTCGTTGGCATCACGGCCGCCACGCCCTACATCATGGGCTTTACACCCGAGCTTCGCGCTGCCGCCGGCAAACAGTTCGTCGATGTGGGCATTGCCGAGGAGCACGCTGTGACCTTTGCCACCGCGCTTGCGCGCTCGGGCGCCAAGCCAGTCTTTGGTGTGTACGGCACGTTTTTGCAGCGCGCCTACGACGAGCTGTGGCACGACTTGTGCCTCAACGACGCCCCCGCAACCATCCTGGTGTTTGGTGCGTCGATCTTTGGCACCACGTCCGAGACGCATCTTTCGTTCTTTGATATTTCCATGCTGGGCGGACTTCCCAACATGCACTACTTGGCTCCGGCCTGCATGGAGGAATATCTGTCCATGCTGAGTTGGTCGCTCGATCACCGCGAGCATCCCGTGGCGATTCGCGTGCCGGGCATTGGCTTGGTAAGCCGTCCCGACCTTGCGCCCGCCGAGGATGCCGATTACGGCGTCGCGCGCTACAACGTGGTGCGTCAGGGCCGCGACGTTGCCGTGCTCGCGCTCGGCGATTTCTTCGAGCTGGGCGAGCGTGTGGCAAACCGTCTGGCTGCCGAGTACGGTATCGAGGCGACGCTCGTCAACCCGCGCTTTGCAACCGAGCTCGACCGCGAGTTTCTCGACAGCCTTGCCGCCGAGCATCGCGTTGTCGTGACCCTCGAGGACGGCATCTTGGACGGCGGCTGGGGCGAGCGCGTAGCATGCTATCTGGCATGCACGCCGTTGCGCACGCGCACCTTCGGCATCGCCAAGGGCTTCCCCGACCGCTACGACCCAAACGAGTTGCTCGCGCAGAACGGCATGACGGTCGAGAACATGGCCGCCGAAGCCGCAAGACTATTCAACGAGTAAAATATCTCCGCAAGGGAAGCACCCCTGCGGAGGTTTTTATTTTCGCGGTGCGGTTATCTCAATCTGTAACAGATAGAGACCTTTTGTCCGCCTACCTGTTACAGATTGAGACAAAACAGCGAGGCAGGCCGCCACATCTGCAAGAACCACCACAAAGGTGCCTGTTCCCTTTGTGGTGGTTTTCAAAGCGCTATCTCAGCTGTAATAATCGGCGTTTCCCCAGATAAAACCTGCCAAAATAAACCTGTCCCTTTTTGGTAGGTAGAATTACCCATAAGGTAAGTATGTTTCTGAGTTATTTCGTGTTGACCCATTTGAGCGCGATAGGGTATAACTCTACTCAACCGCTAGGGATTTTATTGAGAAAGGTGTTCTCCCATGAGCAAGAACCTCTCCCAGCAGGTCGTTCTCGACCGCCGCGGCTTCGTTGCCGCCACCTTCGCAACCGTCGCCGGCCTTGGTCTTGCCGGCTGCTCCGACACCAGCGCCGAGGCCGACAAGGGTTCCGCCGCCGGCTCCTCCAAGAGCTCCGAAGATACCGAGGCTTCCACCACGCTCGACGCTAAGGCATTCGACAAGCTCGTCGACAACGGCCCTAAGGCCGATGACGACGCCATCGCCGCCAGCGCCTGGTCCACAGCCGTCAAGGACGCCGGCGTCTTTAAGATCGGTGGCGTTCAGACCTCTACGCTCTTCTCCCTCCTCAACGAGAAAGACGGTCAGACCCGCGGCTTCGACGCCGGTATCGCGCAGCTCCTGTCCAACTACATCCTGGGCGAGAACAAGGTCGAGATCACCCAGGTGACCTCGGACACGCGCGAGTCCGTCCTGCAGAACGGACAGGTCGACGCCGTCTTTGCCACCTACACCATCACCGACGAGCGCAAGAAGCTCGTCTCCTTTGCCGGCCCCTACTACTACACCCAGCAGGCCATCCTGGTGCTCGCCGACAACGACGACATCAAGAGCGTCGACGACCTGGCCGATAAGAACGTCGCTGTCCAGTCCGGCTCCAACGGCCCCGCCATCCTGGAGGAGTTCGCCCCCAAGGCCAGCCAGCAGGAGTTCAAGACCGACGAGGAGGCCCGCCAGGCACTCCAGCAGGGCCGCGTTGACGCCTACGTCATCGATAACAACATGCAGCAGAGCGCCCTGGTCCGCGAGCCCGGTAAGTACAAGATCGCCGGCAAGCCCTTCGGCAGCAAGGAGCCCTATGGCATCGGTCTGCCGCTCGATTCCGACGGCGTCGCCTTTGTCAACGACTTCCTTAAGAAGATCGAGGACGACGGCACCTGGACTGAGCTGTGGCAGATCTGCATTGGCGACCGCACGGGCGACACCAATGTTCCCGAGCTGCCCGAGATCGGTGCCTAGGCAGCGAGCCTGGTAACGGCCGCAACGAAACCATATGGAAACGCATGATGCGCTTTATTGCGGTAAACTGTTTCCTCACTGAGTTGTCGGGGCTTCCGTACACACGGGAGCCCCTTTCCTTATCGGCGGGAGGTCCGCATGAGTCTCTCCGAGCTCTGGTCGCTCTATGGCCAGAACTATATCGACGCGCTGCTAGCAACCTGGGGCATGACGCTTGAGTCGTTTGCCATCGCCATGGTGCTGGCCGTCGCCGTCACCGTGATGCGCGTGTCGCCGCTCAAGCCGCTGCGCGTCTTTGGCGACCTGTATGTCCAGGTCTTCCGTAACATCCCCGGCATCGCGCTGCTCATTATCGTCGTCTATGCGCTGCCGCCGCTCAAGGTCGTCCTGCCCTACCGCACCTGCGTTATCGTCGCCACGGTCCTTTTGGGCTCGGCCTTTGGCTCCGAGAACTTTATGAGCGGCATCAATACCGTCGGCGTCGGTCAGGTGGAAGCCGCACGTTCGCTCGGCATGAGCTTCAGCCGCATCCTCGCCAAGATCGTGATTCCGCAGGCACTGCGCTCGAGTGTGCTGCCCATGACTAACCTCTTTATCGCCGTCATGCTCACTACCGCCTTGGGCAGCCAGGTGCCGCTTAAGCCGCAAGAGCTCACCGGCGTGGTGAGCTATATCAACACGCGCTCGCTCGGCGGCGTCGCCGCGTTCTTTATCTCGGCGCTCGGCTACCTGGGCACAGCCTTCGTGGTGAGCCACATTGGCAACTATATCGATAAGAAGGTGAGGATCCTCCGATGAGCAAGCACTCCACCTCCGCGCTCACCATGCGCGATGCGCTCTACGAGGCTCCCGGCCCCAAGATGCGCGCCAAGATTCGCATCGGCACCGCCATCTCGCTTGTTGCTGTCGCCGCGCTCGCCATCCTGGTACTGCAGCGCTTCTATGTGACCGGCCAGCTTTCGGTCCACTATTGGTATTTCTTTACGCACCTCACCACCTGGAAGTTCCTGCTTGCCGGCTTTGAGGGCACTGTTAAAGTCGCACTCACCGCTGGCGCCATCGCACTGGTGCTGGGCTTAGCCCTTATGCTCGGCCGCACCAGCGACATTAAGCCGCTCCAACTGGTTTGCCGCGTGCTCACCGATTTCTTCCGCGGCGTACCGAGCCTGCTGTTCATCTACTTCTTCTTTTTGGTGCTGCCCCAGTACAAGATCGCGCTGCCATCTTTTTGGATGCTCACGCTTCCCGTCGCGCTCGCCGCAGCTGGCGTACTCGCCGAGATCTTTCGCGCTGGCGTCAACGCCGTGCCGCGCGGCCAGGTCGAAGCCGCCCAGGCACTCGGCCTCTCCAAAGCTAAAATCACCTTTAAAATCGTGTTGCCGCAGGCTATTCGGTTTATCATTCCGTCGTTGATTTCGCAGCTTGTGGTCGTAGTCAAAGACACCACCGTCGCCTACGTGGTGAGCTACCCCGACCTCATGCAAAACGCCCGCGTGCTCATTACCAACTACGACGCCCTCGTGTCGGTCTACCTGGTTATCGCGGTCATCTACATCCTCATCAACGTCGCGATCAACAAGGCCGCTGTCTACGTTTCGCACAAGACCGGCGCGACCATCATCCGCTAACGCTTTACCATTTCGAGTCATAAGGAGCCGAGCACCATGGCACAGAGCACCTCTTCCACCGGCAATCAGCCGCTGATCGAGCTCAGACACGTCGATAAGCACTACGGAGATCTGCACGTCCTCAACGACATCAATCTCTCAGTCGACCGCGGCGAGGTCGTCGTTGTGATCGGTCCTTCGGGCTCGGGCAAGTCGACCATGTGCCGCGCCATCAACCGCCTGGAAACCATCGACTCGGGCGAGATCCTCATCGAGGGCGAGCCCCTACCGCAGGAAGGCAAGGACCTTGCCCGCATGCGTGCCGAGCTGGGCATGGTGTTTCAGCAGTTCAACCTGTTCGCACATATGACCGTCCTGCAGAACGTCATGCTGGGACCGGTCGATGTGCTGGGCGTCTCCAAGGACGAAGCCCGTGAGCGCGCCATGGACCTGCTGGGCCGCGTGGGCGTGGCCGAGCAGGCCGATAAGGTGCCCGCACAGCTCTCGGGCGGCCAGCAACAGCGCGTAGCCATCGCCCGCTCGCTTGCCATGCAACCCAAGGCCATGCTCTTTGACGAGCCCACGAGTGCCCTCGATCCCGAGATGATCAACGAGGTGCTCGAGGTCATGGTCCGTCTGGCCCAGCAGGGCATGACGATGATCGTCATCACGCACGAGATGAACTTTGCCCGCCGCGTAGCCGACCGCGTCGTGTTTATGGCCGACGGCCAGATCGTGGAAACCGGCACGCCCGACGAGTTCTTCGACCACCCCCAGACCAAGCGCGCCCAGGACTTCCTCAACTCCATCAAGGGCCACTAACCCAATTGCCACGCGGGCAAATTCATCAGTAACGTTTGCCCCGCGCCACCCATGCACCATGTCCACCCGGATTCGAAAGCAACACCTATGATCGGAACCCATACCTCCTCGTCCTATACCCCGCACGTCGACGTTGCCCCCGCCGACCGTCCACTCATCCTGGTGGCGCCGCGTTGGGAAGGGGCAAAGCCGTTTTTAAGCGAAACGCTCTCCCCCAACGAAGAAATCGCAAGTGTCTTTGTCGATGCCATCCTTGCCGCCGGCGGCCTGCCGCTGCAGATGTCCATCACCGAGGACATTGAGGTCATCCGTCATTACGTCGATATCGCCGACGGCATCGCCATTCCCGGTGGCCCGGACGTCAATCCCAAACGTTGGGGCGATGATCGACCCTACGACCCCACCCTCTGCTGCGAGATCCGTGATAGTTTTGAGTTCAAGCTGGTCGACGAGGTGCTCCGCGCCAAAAAGCCGCTCTTTACCACCTGCCGCGGCACGCAGCTGCTCAACGTCGCCACCGGCGGCACCCTGTGCATGGACGTGCCGAGCCTGGGCGCTCGCGAGGGCCGCACGCAGTGGCGCCATACCCACGTGCTCAACGACCCTGTGCACCCTGTGGAGGTCATGCCGGGCTCGCTGCTGGAGCGCGCGGTTGGCGGGCACAGGCTGATCCAGACCAACTCGGCACACCACTGCTGCGTCGATCGCCTGGGTAAAAGCACGCGCTTGGTCGCCAAGGCAACCGACGGCGTTCCCGAGTGCATCGAGGTCGAAGGCCAGCCATTCTGTCTAGGCGTGCAATGGCACCCTGAGTACACGTGGAAGACGCTCGAGACCGACTTTAACCTGTGGAAGTCGTTTGTCGAGGCAGCGGCCAAAGTTAAGCAGGCACGCTAGCTCGCGAACCACTCAGGTTAAAGCCTCCTATGCCAGGGGGGGGCAGACACCAGCCACGGTGCCCGCCCCCCCCTGTATTTGGTACGCTCGGTATGATTATCCCTCACAAGCAATCAAAGAAATCTCGACCGCAATCGGTCGACGGTAAAGCAAATGGCAAAAACGCTTGCTACGTTTATTAGGCAGTCAATTAGAATCGAAATGCATTGACTATTCCCCAACGGGGTCACGCCACAAATCCACATGAGCATCGAGGCTGGAAGCGGAAGCATGGAATTGGCCCCGATCTGTATGTAGATCGCTACAACGTTGACAAGCAACAGCATGCCAATCGGACCGAAGCCGGACCCAAAATAGGAAACAGCGATCACGCAAGAGACCACGTATGCAAGGCAGGCAGCGGCAGCAAGAACAAGTCGATAGCAAAATACATGCAGGTTGAAATACTGCTGAGCATCCAGAACGATTACGCAGTTAAGACAGTACAAAACGACACTCGACAGGATAAACGCGTCCAAAAGGGCAAAAGAAGACAGCACCACTCGAGCAACGATAGCGCACACACGCTTCCCTCCCCGAGCCTCCGACAACCCCCACGGTTCCTCAATAAAGCCCGAACTGACAAAGCGCGGCACAATGCAAGCCGCGATGAACGGAAAGAACAATGCATGAGCCAACGGGGCTACGTTGAAAAGCAGACCGCGAAAAACCCCTGCATTACCAAATAGAAGGACATCCTCTGCCGATAGCCGAAGCGTCGGGTCTGGGAAAAAGCCCAAGAAACTGTTCTCACGGAGGCTACAGAACCACATCGGGAAAGAATTAAGCTGCAATACCACCATGCACGCATAAATTACCAGGATTAAGGCGTACGCCCATTTGCTCGCATGCTTCCATTCTGACTGGAGAAGTCTTTTAATCTGACGAGCCATTGAACACACCCCCAGCGCGAAAGCTCACGAGAGCGTAAATTAATACCGATAGACAGCTGGCTGCCACGCCATATCCCAGAAGCGTCAGCTGCCCCATATCGCTATACCCAAGAGCACTTCCGACTCCAAGATACGGCCCCGGAAGAAGGAAAATCCATCGCAAGGACGGTATGGGCGCCTGAAGGTAAGTTCCGTAGAGCGTCAAGCTCATGACAAATCCGATTATTATCACAGCCCCGCTAAATACAGCGCTGCTTGTAATCCGATAGATGGTTACCGTCTCCAACGCAACCGATATCACCAATACGGCGTTGATTATCATTGCGGGCAAAAATGCAGCCAGCATGCTATGCGCATAGTTTTGCCCTCCACGTGTTATCGCTATTGCAAAAAGAAGAAGGCAAAGCGCACTATATGCTGCGCCAATTATTAAAGCAGACGAAAGCACATGTGCTAGGACCCCATTAAAGCGGGTAAGACCTCTTGCTGAAGAAATTCGGTGTCCCTCTTCATAGCCGCGCTCCTGTAAAATCGCCAGGCAAACGATGAGCGGAACGAACAGAGACGTGCCGGCAAAAGCACTGCGCACAAGGGACTCATCGGGTGCAGAAGGATCGATTACATTCCAGCAGAAACCAATATCCTCCCCAAAAACGCTATTGCCAAAGGCGAGCAACGTTGTTCCGTTTTTTAGAAAGATGCCGAAGAGAAGGCCGAACGCCAGCATAAGCGCAAGACCAAACTTCGCCGGAAACATCCTGTGCAAACGCATCATATCTGCCTTTACGGGATGGATCGCCCGCTTCATAGCGAGACCGCCTTCATCAAGCGCCTGTAATACTCTTTTAGGGACGACGCCTCATCCCTTATGACGTCCATCGATTCCTTTTTCAGCAGTTCGCCGTCATGAATAAACACGCAACTTGTTGCAACTGATGCCAACTCATCCAAATCATGGCTAGAGATGAGCATGGTCTTACCCTGTTCTCGATTCAATCGACCGATAAGGGCCCATATACTCTCGATGCCCAGCGGGTCCAAACCGTTTGCTGGCTCATCAAAAATAAGCAGGTCAGTGTCACCCAACAAAGCCGTAGCTATATCCAGCCGCCGTTTCATTCCCAGAGAAAAACTGCTTACACTCTTTTTCTCTTCGACGTCCAGTCCAACTAGACTCAAAACGCGAGGAACCTCACGTTTCTCATCAAGCCCCCATTCCGCACATCGGATCCGAAGATTCTCAACCGCACTGAGGGACTGGTATGCTCCGCTGGAATCTGGCACATAGCCGACACGCGTCCGCATCAGGCTAAGCTCTCTCTTTGATTTGCCTCCAAAGAGCTCCACGCTTCCCGACGATGGCTCGCAGAGGCCCAAGACGATTTTAATAAGCGTGCTTTTGCCCGCACCGTTTGCACCGACAAGGGCACAGAGCTCAGACTGATGCACCTCGAAGGAAACGTCATGCAAAACGCGCCGTTTCCCGTAGCGTTTTGAAACTTTTGATAGCTTTATTGCTGATGCGTTCATTGGACCCCCGTTCTGCTTGATAGAAAAACCGCTCATATCGTTCCTTCTTTCCTTTATCGTTTTCCATGGTTGTTATTGTTTTTCGATAACTCATATTTGTCAAGATAGTCTAAAAGAAGGGACCCGTGTTAGACACGGGCCCCTTCACGCTGATACTTCGTTTTAGCTGTTCGTCTTATGCTACTCGTCGCTCAAATCGACAGCAAAGACTGATGTCGGAAGCGACGCCTCGTTGCCTCCGCCATCCCGCATCTGTCTCACGACATTTTTTGCGCGCTCGACAATAAGCTCCTCAAGCTCTTTCTCGCTCACGCGCTGAATAATATCTCCCGGTTGACAATCAAGTTCATCGCAAATATCGAGAAGCGTCTTAAGGCGAATAGCTTTAATTTTTCCGTTTCTTAGCTTAGAAATATTAGCCGGAGTATGCCCCGTGGCACGAATCAGATCAGCACTGGTCTTTCCGGTCTTAAGTAGCTGCGTCTCAAGCTCGATGATGAGATAGCTCATGCTTCCTCCTACACAAGCTCGTCAGACTGCTCTTGGAGCAGCGAGGCATAACTCCAGATCACCGAGATACACAGACAGACAGCCGCGCCGATAAGCGACCCCGCATCAAAGGCAACGCCTTGGCAAATCTCAATAACGAAGGAATGAGGCACGATGTAAAGCTCCAGTCCGCCAATGGTGAGATTGACCGATCCATAGGCACCAACAAGCGAAACCGCGGCGTTAACAGCAAAGGCAAGCGCGAGAACACGGATAAGCCGCACATGCGTCTTGGTAAAGGGCGAGACGCCTCGCGAGATGTTACGGCTGATCCCACACAGAACGACAAGCGAAATACCCACGACGAGTGCCAGGCACAGTCCGCTTGGGATAACGATGCACCCGCCATCGAGAAGCGTCACGACGCCGAAAGAATCGACAGAAGCAACGTTTGCAACCGCATACCAGATCACGTAAACAACCAACGCGGCAAAAGCGACGAGCATCCCTGCAAAAACGGCTGCCATGCAAAAACCAAGCTTCCTGATATTTTCGCCCGCCTTGGCCATACGCTGAACGCTGTTGGACATACACTCACCCTCATCGACTCTATCGTTATTCGAACAGTTTATCGAACAACGATATTGATTGTATGCGGAAAGCCCCGCCAGTGCGCATAGGCCATTCACTAATCAGAAGGGGTGAGAGTGGATTTTTGGACACGTATCGAACGAGAGTGGATAATCTCCCACTTTGAGGCCGCCACCGGGCCTAAAACGGGAGATTATCCACTCTCATAGTCATCAAGGCTCGCAAGCCCTTATTCAGCCGCCTCGCGCAGGGCCGACATCGTAGCCGCATATTGCTGCTGCAACGCATGCATTCCCTCGCGAGCGCCGTCAACGAAATCGGCGCCGCGCAGCGCCTCGGTCACCACGACCGCCGGCTCGTACAGATTATCGAATCCCAGGTTCTGGCTCACGCCCTTGAGCGTGTGCGCTGCCATAAACGCACCTTCGGCGTCTCCTGCCGCCATGGCGGCCTCCAGCTTGTCCATGCTCTCGTCATCCAAAAACTTGAGGGCAAAGCGGGCAAGCATTTCCCCGCCCATCAGCCGAGCGCACGCGTCATCATAATTAGCGCCGATCTTCTCATACGCCTCACGCATGGAAATCATGGATTAAAACTCCTTTGGTCAAACTAAATCGTGGGAAACGCGACAACGTCGGCGGGGCGTGCCAACGTCTCGACAATACGGTCTTGCACCTCGAGCAGGCAGTCGAGCAACAGTGGGTTAAAGGTGCCGCACTTACCGTCCAGGATCATCTGGATCGCCTCCTTGTGCGGGATAGCGTCCTTGTACACGCGCACACTCGTCAGCGCATCATACACGTCGGCCACCGAGACCACCTGCGCGGCAATGGGAATCTCGTCGCCCTTAAGGCCATCGGGATAACCCTTGCCGTCCCAGCGCTCGTGATGCCAACGCGCAATCTGGTACGCATATTCCATAAGCGCATTGCCGACGTGATGGCGGCCCAGCTCAAGCAACATGTCGGCGCCCATCGTGGTATGCGTCTTCATAATCTCGAACTCCTCGGGCGTAAGGCGCCCGGGTTTGTTGAGAATCGCATCGTCAATCGACATCTTGCCGATATCGTGCAGCGCCGAAGCCAGGGCAATCGTGGAGCGTTCCTCATTGTCGAGGGAGATCGTGCCGCTACGCTGGACCAGACAGCCAAGCAGCAGCTCAGTCAGCTTCTCGATGTTTGTAACGTGCCTGCCGCTCTCGCCGTTGCGAAGCTCCATGACGCCGGCCATGATGTCGATGAGCATGCGACTGTTCTTGACGCGCTCGTTGTACTGCTGGGACAGCAGGTTCGTCAGACGGCGCTGTTTGGCGTATAGGCGGATGGTGTTGCTTACACGACGGCGCACGACACGGGAGTCAAACGGGCGGTTGATATAGTCCGAGGCGCCCAGCTCGTACGCGCGCAGAACCATATCATCGGAATCTTCGCTCGAAATCATGATGACAGGCAGATTGTCGATACCCGATCGGCGCGACAGATCGGCCAGTACCTCAAAGCCGCTCGCGCCCGGCATGACAATGTCCAGCAGCACGAGCGACAACTCATCGCCATAACGGTCGACCATATCGAGCGCCGTACGACCGTTGTCGGCCTCGAGGATGCAATACTCGTCCTTGAGCATCTCGCTGAGAATGGCTCGGTTCATCTCGGAGTCATCGACGATAAGCACCGAAGGCTTTTCGCTTTGGAAGGCCTCGATGGAATCGGCATCGGTCACGACCGTACCGGCTTTTGCCTTAGCGCGGCTCAATAACTGGACAGCGCGGCCAACGCCCTCATCGACCGTCTCGCCATGAATGAGAACGCCACCAACACATGCCGTCAAGCTCACGTACTCATGGCCCGGAATAATCGTGGAACGAACGGCATCGGATACCTGATGCAGGCGACGGGTGAAGTCATCGGAGGGAATATTGGGCATGACGACCACAAACTTGTCGCAGCCATAGCGCACAAGCTCGTCAGTCGAACGAATTCCGCTGCGTATGGCTGTCGCCACAGCACCGAGTGCAAGGTCGCCGGCATGATGGCCGCAGGTATCGTTGAAGACCCTAAAATCATCAAGGTCGATCACCGCCACACCGGCCTTCATGCGGGCGCTAAGGAGCTTTTCCTCGTAATATCGGCGATTGCGCACGCCCGTCAGCACGTCGGTGTAGACGAGGTCCTCTTCTGTGGCCTCTTGCTCATCAATCGGACGCACCATCAGCAAGACATGAGGCTCGCCCTCGACCTTTAGAGGGCGCAGACGGGCGCGGTACTCAACACCATCGTTGAGCAGTTGCTCCGACACCTCACCCGAATCTGCCAAGGCCTCAAGACTCGACTGACGCAGACAAGGGCAGCGATCGCCGGCGAGCAAGCAGTTAGGCTCGCTCTTAATCTGATCGGCCGACAGCAAACGTACCACGGGGTAGGTCTTCGCGGCGCGGGCGACCTCGGCGGCAGCCTCCTCGTCGGTTAGATTGGCCTCGTGATTATTGAGCATATGGGGCCCTTTCGATAGTTTCGCATGGTAGCGGTGGGTTCCAAATGCTACCAGAGTAGCACCTTGTCGATGCAGGTAAGCACGTGAATGCTGTTACATTTTTATGAGTTGGCAGACGGCGCGATTGAAGCCGCAGGCGTGAGGTTTTGAGCGCATTTGTTAACACGGCCGAAACGTTTGCGGGTGAAGGCTGTTTTGATTTTTACGGCCGCTAGAGCTCCAGGATGCCACGGACAGTCTGGGCAGCCGCCGCCGGGCGATCGCGCAGGCCGTTGTGCGCGCCGGGAACCATTACGAGTGGACAGTCCAAAAGCTCAGCCGCTATCCTCGTTCCCGCCTCGCGGGGCGTACCAATCGAGAGCTCGCCCAAAAGCACGGCGGCCACCGTTTTCGACGCGCGAACGCTATCCCAATCGGGAACGCAGGTCATAGTAATCCCGTATTCGTTCGCCATGAAACTGCGGCCGTTGCGCAGGGCATGCTTGGCTTCTGCCTCGGTTAACTTGGGAGCCTCAGGATCCGAATCGCCGATGGCGCCCAAGAAGGCCCGTAATGCCCTGGAGACCTTTCCCGCGGCGATCATCTCGAGCAAAACCGGGGCCGCGCCCAGGCCGGCACCCTCACCCGTCACGGCGGGTTCATGCAGAATCGCACGCGAGATTATGGCGGGGTTTGCACGGAGAAGCTCCAGGGCCACCAACGTACCGGCACTGTGCGCGAGCACGTTTGCCGGAGCGCCAATATGCTCGATAACAGCCTGCAGGTCGGCGGCCTGGGCGGCGAGGTCGTAGCGTCCGTCTGCAGCGTCGCCGCTCTCGCCGCAACCGCGACGGTCGTAGGCAATGACGCGATAGTCACAGGCGAGCTCACGGGCTATGGCGTCAAAAAAAACGCCGTCGACGCAGGCGCCGTGCACGCACACCAAGGCGGGTGCATCGGACGATACAACCGGGCCGGCATACTCGCGGCAGGCGATCGTGGTGCCCGCATTCTCGACCGTAAAATCCATACTGTGTTCCCATCGTCAACGCCTATCCAGTTACACGTCGGTACGGCTAGATGGACCCGCATTGCCTTACGCCTTGTTAACAGATTAACTGTACCCGACCCGAGGCTTTTCATGGCACGACATAACGGGCGACGTGAAAAAACGAAACTTGTAAAGCAAGAGCCCGCACCTTGCTTTGGAGCCGATGCTATGCTTAGGCACAATTGTCTTGAGGAGCATATGCCTATGTCTACGTTTTTGAATGCCAGCCCCATCTTTGGGCCCGTTCGCAGCCGTCGCCTTGGTCTTTCGCTCGGCGTCAACATGATGCCGGCCAGCGGCAAAATCTGCACGTTCGACTGCATTTACTGCGAAAACGGTCTCAACGCCGAGCGCCCCTGCCATGAGCCGTACAACACAGCCGCCGTGGTACTCGACGCGCTCGAGGCAAAGCTGCGCGAGATGGCAGCCGAGGGCGAGCTCCCCGATGTGATCACCTTCGCAGGCAACGGCGAGCCCACCGCCGCACCCGAATTTCCGCAGGCCATCGCCGGCGCCGTTGCGCTGCGCGACCAGCTAGCCCCAAACTCCAAGATCGCCGTGCTCTCCAACGGCACGCGCGCCGACCGTCCCCAAGTGCACGATGCGCTCATGATGGTCGACGACAACATCCTCAAGCTCGATACGGTCGACCCAGCATTTATCCAGTTGCTCGACCAACCCGTCGGACCCTACGACGTGGAGCATCAGATTGAGACGTTCGCGAGTTTTGGCGGGCATGTCATTATCCAGACGATCTTTTTGACCGGCGAGTATCAGGGCAGGCCCATCGACAACACCGGCGAGGAGTACGTTGCCCCCTGGCTCGCGGCGCTTGAGCGTATTCGCCCACAAGAAGCGACCATCTACACGGTGGCGCGCGAGACACCGATCGCCGGCCTTGCCAAAGCAGCGCCCGAGGTGCTCGACACAATCGCCGCACGCGTGCGCGCCCTCGGCATTCCCTGCCAGGTGAGCTACTAGCAAAACCACGCAGCAGCTAGTGCCCGCCATCCCGCCCCATCAGTTGCGGTGATATAGTTCCTATTTGTGCTGTTAAACCGCTTAAATCGGAACTATATCACCGCAACTTTTATGGATGCATGAGTGGGCTATACTAGCTGCGGATGAAAGGAAGTTAGCCATGTATGACAACGGACCTGTGCCCGGCCGCAACGACGCTTGCTGGTGCGGCAGCGGCAAAAAATATAAGAAATGTCACAGCGCCTTCGACGAGCGCCTCGAGCGCCTGTGGGAGGAGGGCTGGGAGGTTCTGCCCCGCACGCTCTACAAGACGCCCGCCGACATCGAGGGCATCAAGCGCTCCGCCGCCATCAACGTGGGCGTGCTCGACTACGTAGGCGAGCACATCGCCGCGGGCATGACCACCAACCAGATCGACCAGATGATCTACGACTACACCGTCGAGCACGGTGGCACGCCGGCCGACCTCAACTACGAGGGCTACCCCAAGAGCGTGTGCACCTCGATCAACGACGTGGTCTGTCACGGTATCCCCTGCGATACGGACGTGCTGCACGAGGGCGATATCATCAACGTGGACTGCTCCACGATTCTTGACGGCTACTTTAGCGACTCGAGCCGCATGTTCTGCATCGGTGAGGTCTCTGCCGAGCGCCAGCGTCTTGTCGAGGTCACCCGTGCCAGCGTGGAGGCGGGCCTGGCGGCCGTCAAGCCATGGCTGCCGCTGTCCGTTATGGCCGAGGCCGTACAAAAGACGGTCGAGGACGCCGGCTTTAGCGTGGTGCGCGAGTACGGCGGGCACGGCATTGGCAAAGAGTTCCACGAGGACCCATTTGTGGGCTTTACCACCGAGGCGCCCGATGTGGACACCATCATGGCTCCGGGCATGGTCTTTACCATTGAGCCCATGGTCAACGCCGGAGCGCCCGACATCAAGATCAGCAAGGGCGACGGTTGGTGCGTGCGCACCAAGGACGGCAGCGATTCGGCCCAGTGCGAGGTACAGCTCGTGGTGACCGAGGACGGCTACGAGCTGCTGAGCTGGTAGCCGTGGATGCGCCGGGCTTCGCGATGGATATGTTAACCATCGCGAAGCCCGGCGTTTTTATAGCGTTTTGCCTGATAAAACCTGCCAAAATAAACCTGTCCCCTTTTGGCAGGTTGGGCGGAGAGGACCGTTTGTGAACATCCTGGTTTTGTTGCCCGTCAACGACCGTCATCGCGCAATTCTTGAGTCGAGCGCTCCGGGCGAGGACTTTATCTACACGAGTGCCGACGCCATCACGCGCGAGCAGGTCGCCGATGCCGACGTGATCTTGGGCAACATCGACCCTTCCCTGCTGACCGCATGCGAGCACCTCCAGCTGCTGCAACTGCAGACCGCCGGCTATGACGATTACTTAGCCGCCGGCACCGTGCCAGCCGACGCTAAGCTTTCCTGCTCGGTGGGCGCCTACGGCCAGGCCGTGAGCGAGCACATGTTTGCCATGGTGCTGTCTATGATGAAGCGCCTGCCCGGCTACCAGGACCTGCAACGCGAGCATCGCTGGGAGGACTTAGGCCCGGTCACCTCGCTCAAAAATGCCAATGTGCTGGTGTTGGGCGCGGGCGACATTGGCGGCCACTTTGCCACGCTCTGCCGCAGCATGGGCGCGCACGTCCGCGGCATCAAGCGCCATCCGCTCGTCTACCCCATTGTGTTTGAGGACATGGACGGCATGAATGCCCTGTCCGAGCGCCTGGCCGAGGCTGACATCGTCGCATCCTTTATGCCCAGCACACCCGAGACCCGCGGCCTGGCGAACGCCGAGTTCTTCGCCGCGATGAAACCGGGCGCCTTCTTTGCCAACGGCGGCCGCGGCGACCTTGTGGCCGCCGACGACTTGGTTGCCGCCCTGGAGTCGGGACATCTCGCCGGCGCCGCGGTCGACGTCACCGACCCCGAGCCGCTGCCTGAGACAAGCCCCCTGTGGGATGCGCCCAACATGCTCATCACGCCACACGTCTCCGGCTGGTTCCACCTGGCAGCCACGCTCAACAATGTGGTCGACATCGCCGCGGAGAACCTGCGTCACCTGCAAGCCGGCGAAACTTTACGTTGTTGGATCGAACATTAGGGTTCCGCCGTTCTAACGAACGGCGGACCGGTCGACGCTGCGCGCCGCCCAGAGCGACAATTTGTCATTCAAAAGGCAAGGCATGACCAGAAGGTCTATGCCTTGCCTTTTTCATGCCAACTTGTTCGCTCTGGACATCGCTCGCTGACGCTTGCTCAACCTGCGGTGTCTCAACAATTCCGTCCAGCTGTTGGCATTGCGGCATTTTCCCAGATAAAACCTGCCAAAATGAACCTGTCCCTTTTTGGTAGGTTTGGTGCAATGGGGTCAGGTTGGCTTGCGCCATACCGGTAGTTCTGTCTGCGACACTCTCGCCAAAGTGATATCAAACATACATCTAGCGTTTTCGACACTTCGCTTATTAGAGCCAGTCCGTCTCCTCATCATAGCGGTCCGAATAGGCGCTACGCTTGAGTTCTTCATCGCTCGCTGGCCACGCGTTGGACACGTCGATTCCCGATTCATGGCAAGCGGTGGCGAACAGCTTCGACCCCTGATCGATTAGTTGAGACCTGCCCTCGGTCTTCTCGTCTTCGGCTTGCATTTAGAGCTCCACGCTTTCGGCGCCGTTGATGGTTAAGTTGCGCTCGTAGAAGGCGGTGAGGGCGCGGATGGCGTACATCACGTCGCGCACGCCGCCGGTCTCGTAGCTTGAGTGCATGGCAAGCTGCGGCAGACCCACATCCACGGCGTGCATGCTCGCCTGCATATTGGACAGATTGCCGAGCGTGGAGCCACCCGCCATATCGCTCTTGTTGGCGAAGGCCTGCGTGGGCACGTCGGCGTCGTCGCAGATGGCCTGGAACACCGCGCGGCTAAAGGCATCGGTGCAGTAGTGCTGGTTGGCAGCTTCCTTGATAACGATGCCGCCGTTGAGCACGACCTGGTTGCGGGCATCGCACTTCTCGGCGTGGTTGGGATGCACGGCATGTGCATTGTCGCAGCTTACAAGCATCGAGGCGGCAAGTGCGCGATGGTACGATTCGTCGTCAAAGCCCAGCGAGCCGTTAATGCGGCGCAGCGCGTCGGCCAAGAACGTCGACATGGCGCCCTGCTTGGTCTCGGAGCCAACCTCCTCGTTATCGAAGCAGCAGAAGACCGAAACGTCGTGCGCGTTCTCGGCACCCAAAAATGCCTGCAGCGAGGTGTAGGCGCAGGCCAGGTCGTCGAGCTTGGGCGTCGAGATAAACTCGTCGGCCCAACCCCAAATGCGCGCATCCTGACGATTGACCAGGAACAGATCGCGGCCCAGGATCTGCTCGGGCTCAACATCCAGCTCTTCGGCGATCAGGGCGTCAAAATCTCCCTGCTTAAGGTCACCGGCGCTGATGAGCGGGCACAGATCAATGGCTCGGTTGGGCGCAAAGCCCTCGTTAACGCCGCGGTTCATGTGGATGGCAAGGCTCGGGATAATAGCGACCTCGCGCTCGGTGGCAAGCAGGCGGCTCTCAATACGGTCGCCCTCGCGCACCAGCACGCGGCCCGCGAGCGCCAGCGGGCGATCGAACCAGGTGTAGTCGATCATGCCGCCGTAAGCCTCGGTGTTCAGGCGCAGCGTCTCGCCCGCGCCGTCGAGCTCGGGCACGGCCTTGACCTTAAACGTCGGCGAATCGCTGTGCGACGCCGTGAGCTGAAAATGATAGTCGCCGGCAACGCCATCCTCGCCCCACGTCGCGGCCAGGTCCTCGCCCACCTTAAAGGCAACAACGCTCGAGGTGTTGCGCTGCGTGTAATAACGTCCGCCCGGCTCGATATCCCACGCCGCGTTCTCGGGCAGGTAGGTAAAGCCCGCCTCGTCGAGTTCGGCCATAATGGTCGCCGCCGTATGGAACATGCTGGGGCATGCCTCGATAAAGTCAATAAGGTCGTTGGCGGCCTCGATATCGTCGGCCGTCACATGCGCGCGCTCGGGCGTTTCCTGATCCGTCATGCTCTCCCCTTTCGCTGGGCTGATGGTCCCCTCCAGCATACCCCGCCACGCCAGCACCGCACTCTTCATTCCGTGCTTAATTCCGCACCACTCACCAAGTTGAGCCATCATGCCCGCGCTCCTTTTGCGACAATTGCGCTAACAGGACGAGAGGAGCCGTCATGAAGCCACGTAACATTGCCATCGCCTGCGGTGTCGCGGGCGTCGCCGTCGGCCTTGCCGCTGCCGCCGGCATCGTTTACCGCAAGCAAATCAAATCCGCTGCGTCGCTCAAACGCTTGACCGGCTACGCGGATGGCTATGACCTGTACGCAATCGACATCGCCTACGACTACGACCTCGACTGCATCATCGCCGCCGATGTGCGCGACGACCAGGCCTACATCGATGCTGTGGTGGCACAGGTGTTGCCCGGCGTGCCAGCACATGTCCAGGCGCCCCAGTTTGCCTGCAGCGCTTTTATCGCCGTAGATGCCGAAGGCCGCGTGCGCACCGGTCGCAATTACGACTTTAAGGACGACACCTCGGCGCTGCTGGTGCGCAATCACCCACGCGGCGGCTACGCCTCCATCGGGTTTGCCGCCCTTAACAACCTGGGCGCCAACACTCCGCTTGATTCCGTCGCCGGACGTGCCGCCGCACTCATGGGCCCGTTTGCCCAGCTCGACGGCATCAACGAATGTGGCGTGTCCATTGCCGTACTCACCCTGGATTCCAAACCCTGTGACCAGGACACGCAGCGCCCCGTCATCAATACCTCGCTCGCCATCCGCCTGGTGCTCGACCGTGCCGCCACCACGCAAGAAGCTGTCGACCTGCTTTCCGCCTACGACATGCACGCCATGGCAGGACGCGATTACCACTTCTTTATCAACGACGCCGCCGGTGACGCGCGCGTAGCAGAGTGGGATCCGCACGATCCGGACCGCGCTTTCAAAGCGACTCCTGTACGCCAGGTTACGAACTTCTACGCCTGCTATGGCAACGAAGTGCTGCCCAACCAAAAGAATGGCGAACTGGGCCATGGTAAAGAGCGCGCCGTCGCAATCGCCGATGTCCTTGACGCCCATGTCGGTGCCCAGAACGAGGCAGTCGCTTGGAAGGCCCTACGCGCTGCGGCGCAAGAGCCCAATCCGGAAGACATCACCAGCAACACGCAGTGGTCGGTCGTCTTTGACAACACCGAGCCCGCTGCCGCCATCACGCTGCGCCGCCACTGGGGCGACATCGATGCCTTCGCGCTGTAAGGAGCTGGCACCGTCGTCCTTACGCTGGCCTGACGTTGCTTACATTTCCATACATTTGAGCTAACACGTTTTACCCCCGTATCAACAGTGTGCGGGGGTAAACTTATGCGCATGTTATAACTTGCCCGGAAGGATTCACCATGCTTAGAATCGGTCTTCTTACTAGTGGCGGCGACTGCCAGGCGCTCAACGCCACCATGCGCGGCATCGTCAAAACGCTTATGACCAATAGCGAAGAACCTATCGAGATCTATGGTTTTGAGGACGGCTACCAGGGCCTTATCTACAGCAGGTTCCGCGTCATGACGCCCGCCGATTTTAGCGGCATCCTCACCCGCGGCGGCACCATCCTGGGCACGAGCCGCACACCGTTCAAGCGTCTGGATACCCCCGAGGCCGATGGCGTCGAGAAGGTGCCGGCGATGGTCCACACCTATCATAAGCTGCAGCTCGACTGTCTGTTTATGCTGGGCGGTAACGGCTCCACCAAGACCGCCAACCGCCTGCGCGAAGAGGGCCTCAAAGTTATCGCCCTGCCCAAGACCATCGATAACGACACCTGGGGCACCGAGTTGACGTTTGGCTTTACGAGCGCCATCGACGTCGCCACCAAGTGCATCGACGACATCCACACCACTGCCTCGAGTCACGGCCGCGTGTTCGTTATCGAGATCATGGGCCACAAGGTCGGCTGGATTCCGCTGTACGCCGGCGTCGCGGGCGGCGCGGACGTCATCCTGATTCCCGAGATCCCCTACGACATGGACAACGTCATCAAGACCATCGAACATCGCATGGAGACCGGCAGCCGTTTTACCATCGTGGCCGTCGCCGAGGGTGCCATCTCTAAGGAGGACGCGGCGCTGTCCAAGAAGGAGTACAAGAAAAAGCTTGCCGAGCGCACGAGTCCGTCGATTGTCTACGACATCGCCAAGGAGATTGAGACCAAGACCGGTCGCGAGACCCGCGTCGCCATCCCCGGCCACACGCAGCGCGGCGGTCAGCCCGATGCCCAGGACCGCATCTTTGCGACCCAGTGCGGCGTCGAGGCGGCGCTCGGCTGCCTGCGCGGCGAGTTTGGCTACATGATTGCCCTGCGCGATGGCAAGATGTGCCACATGCCGCTCGAGGATGTCGCCGGCAAGCTCAAGTATGTCGATCCCCAGAGCGACCTGGTACGCGAGGCCAAGGCGTTGGGCATCAGCTTCGGCGACGAATAGCCTCGGCCGAAACTGCTCTCATCGGAGACCCCAGGGCTTACCTCCCAAATCGTCCTCGGACATGTCAGGATCCCGCCGTGCGCTTCGCGCGGCGGGATCCTTCCGTCCTGCGGAAAGATTTGGGAGGTAAGCCCTGGGGCCTCCTACGGTGACTGGGGAGGCCGAGGCTATTCGTCTTCTTGCTGCAAGTGCCTGGGGTAGGATGCGGCGTGCATTTTTGGGAGTATTCAGCAGCCGAGGGTGCCTGCATACTGGATTTTGGGCGAGAGACAGGCGCCGCGGGCCGCATTCTGCAAAAAAATGAGCGGTCCTCGAGGCGCCGGAGCTCAAAGTCAGGCTTTCAATGCGCTTTTGTGCGCCCGCTCCCACACTCGCGGACTCCGGGATGCTGAATTCTCCGGAATTTGCACGCCGCCCCCTGGGGTACCCGCGGGCAAAAAGCAACCGCCCCGCCGAAATATGCAATCGGCGGGGCGGTTTATGCAAAAATGCGGTTGTGGTACATTACAGCTCGCTACAGCTTGAATCCCAGGCAGGTTACTCGGCGCTCTTGAGGGCGCCGACCATGTCGATCTTATTGAGAGTTCGGTTGGTGGCGAGGTTGACGATGATCGTAAAGCCAAAGGAAAGCAGCACGGCGAGCACGTAGCTTAGCGGCTCGACCTCAACGTCAAAGTACAGCGACGGCATCTGCAGGATGTACGTGAAGCTCTCGGCCAGCAAGCCACCCAGCGGCACGCCCAACGCAGCGCCGATCGCCGTGAGGATCAACGTCTCCTTGTTGACGTAATGGTGCACCTCGCCACGGCGGAAGCCCAGCACCTTGATGGTCGCCAGCTCGCGTTCGCGCTCGGAGATATTCGTGTTGGACAGCGTAAACACCACCACAAACGATAGGCACGCCGCCATAAAGGTCACGAGCACCACGACGGAATTGATAATCGTAAAGTTCGCCTCGTAGTTCTCCCAATGCTCGGCCGTACTCGAAATCGTAAGCCAACCGTCACTCTTAAGATTCTTGCTAAACGCAATCTGGTCGGCCGACGAACCCTTGAGCAGTGCAAAGATGCCGTTAAGACGCGCGCTTCGGCCGAACGTGCGCTCATAGGTGCCCTGCGTCATGTAAAGCGTGTTGCCCAGATAGTTAAGCGAAATGTCGCTGACTTTGACCTTGGCAACATTGAGCGACGAATCCTGGACGTGAGCCGTATCGCCCGGCTGAATCCCCAGCACCAGCTGTGAACTTTTGCTCAGATACACGTCTCCGTCACGCAAAGGCAGCGGTTCTTTGGACTCATCCTCCAGACGCACGTAATCGCCCAAGTCACTCGTGCGGTCATCGGGCACCACGATCAGCTGCACAGTCTCGCTCTTGCCGCCAAATGTAAAGGTGACGTTGTCGGTCATAATCGGCAGCGTCGAAGTCACGGTCACGTTGGAATCATTGGACGCGCTGCGCCCATCCAATGCCGCGCACGTCTGTGAAAAATCGTCGGGATTGGCGACCGCCAGCAGGTCGTAGCGCGTGATATGCCCGTACTGCTTGGGCGAAAGCGCCACCGACGTATCGCGGATGCCCATACCGCAGATCACAAGCGCCGTACAGCCCGCGATACCGAAGATGGTCATAAAGGCGCGCTTTTTGTAGCGGAATAGGTTGCGTGCAGCGACCTTGTTTAAGAAGCCCATGCGGCGCCAGATAAAGCCGATATGCTCGAGCAGAATGCGCGAGCCGGCGCGCGGGGCCTTGGGACGCATGAGCGAGGCTGGGGTCTCGGCCATCTCGTGGCGGCAGGCGATAATCGTAGCGCCCACCACGCCCACGGCAAACAGCGCCACCGACACGAGTGAAGACACGATATCGTACGAAAGCAGCATCTGGGGCAGCGAGTACATGTCGTCGAACACCGTAAACAAGAACAGTGGCAGGCCCACAAAGCCGATGATGTTGCCGAGCACGCCGCCGATCAGACATGCCCACAGCGCATAGTCCACGTATTTGGACAGGATGCGCTCGCGTGAATAGCCAAGCGCCTTGTACAGGCCAATAAGCGTGCGCTCCTCCTCGACCATGCGCGTGGCGGTGGTGAGGCTGATGAGCACGGCGACGATAAAGAAGATAAACGGGAACACCGTGGCGATGGCCTCGATCGAAGAACTGTCGCTCTCGACGCTCGAGTAGCTTGCGATGTTACCGCGGTCCTGAATGTACCAAGTGCATTCACCCAGATTGGAAAGCTCGGCGCGGGCATCGGCGAATTGCTGATCGGCGGCGGCGCGGCGCTGGTCCAACTCGGCCTGAGCTTGGACGCGCTCCTCGCTGCCCTCGGCCATGCGGTTGATGCTATCCTGCTCAATCCCAAAGAGCATGGCGGCCTGGCGCTCAGCCGCATCCAAGCTTGCCGGCGTGTCAACCGTCAGCTCCTGGACGCGCGCCTTTTCACGCTCCTCGCGGATCTTCTCGATATTGCCCTTGACCTCATTGATCTTTGCCGTGTAGGCATCCGAGTAGGAGTTGAGGCTCTTGGCTCCCTCGACGATCACGTGGACCGCGGAGTAGGACGATGATGTCGCGGCATCCTCGCTCACATAGAACTTATAGTCCGCAGCCGAAGCGGCACGGAAGGCGTTGACTGTCGAGTCGGAGCTCACATCAGTGGGGTCGAGGACCTCGGCCGTAATGGTGTAATCGCCCGCGGCAAACTGATCCTTGGCACTTTGGTTGGACGAGCTCGCGTCATTGGCGGCAAAACTCACCGTATCGCCGAGCTTTTTGCCCGAAGCCTTCAGGAACTTCGAAGTCACCGCGACCTCACCGGCGCTCTCGGGCAAATCGCCGCTCACCAGCACCGGTTGATCGATATTCTCCTTGGAAAGACTTTGCACGACCACGCGCTCGTGCGTTGTGCCCACGGCGGTGTAGGCGGTCTCGGTGTAGATACCCTCGGCCGTCTCGACGCCGTCGACCTCTTGGATAGCCGCAAGATCGTCGCGCGTAAGGCCATAGGTCGACTGCACGTTAATGTCATAGACATTCTGCTGGTCAAAGTAGGCATCGACCGAATCGCACAGATCCTCACAACCCGCCTTGAGGCCGCACATCACGCTCACGCCGAGCGCGGTGATGACCACGATAGACAAGAAGCGTTTGAGGCTGCCGCGGATTGTGCGGTAGACGCCACGGCGAAACACCGTCGGCACCATATCGTTTGAGCTTTGGGCAGTGCGGTAGGTCGCGAACTCCCGGTCCCGACTCACGTGCTCCGTATCGTGGTTTTGGCTGTTTTGGCGGTCCTGGTCCATGGGCGCTACCACTCGATCGTCTCGATAGGCACGGGATTTTGCTGGACCGTCTCACTCTCCACACGACCACTCTTAAAGCGGATCAGGCGATCGGCCATGGGCGCGAGCGCGGAGTTGTGCGTGATGATGATGACCGTAATGCCCTGCTTGCGGCAGGTATCCTGCAGCAGCTTCAATATCTGCTTGCCGGTTTTGTAGTCGAGCGCGCCCGTGGGCTCGTCGCACAGAAGCAGCTTGGGGTTCTTTGCCAGTGCGCGGGCGATGGACACGCGCTGCTGCTCGCCGCCCGAAAGCTGTGCCGGAAAGTTGCCCAGGCGCTCGCCCAGGCCAACCTGGCGAAGCGTCTGTTCGGCATCGAGCGAATCGGGGCAAATTTGCGCCGCGAGCTCGACGTTTTCGAGCGCCGTCAGGTTGGGGACCAGATTGTAGAACTGGAAGACAAAGCCGACGTCGGCGCGGCGGTACTCCACGAGCTGCGCCTCGTTGGCAGCGCTCACGTCACGCCCGTCCACCGTCACGGTGCCGGAGGTCGCCGTATCCATGCCGCCCAGAATGTTGAGCGCCGTGGTCTTGCCGGCACCCGAAGCACCCAGAATGATGGCGAGCTCGCCGCGCTCGACCGTAAAGCTTGCGCCGTCGAGCGCATGAATGCGGGCGTCGCCCTCGCCGTATGCTTTGATGACGTCTTTGAATTCGATATAGGCCATCGATCGCTTCCAATCTGGTCGGATAACTCTTTAGTATTACCCATTTCGCACCGACCAAAAAGGGACAGGTTTATTTTGGCAGGTTTTATATGGGGAAACGGCAGCTATAGATGAGGCGCTGGGGAGGCAGAGAAATCATCGACGGGGTCAGGCCGACCGCCAAACACAACGCACGCATCTCAATCTGTCAGCCAAATCATTCGAACAGCTGTTCGTTTCTATGATATGATTCAGCTATCCAAGCAGGCCAATACGCAGAAAGGCGGCCAACATGGCGTTCGACTTTAAGAAGGAATGCAAGGAGCTCTACAAACCTGCAAGCAAGCCGAGTATCGTAACTGTCCCGCCTATGAGCTACGTTGCCGTTCGCGGAAAGGGCAACCCAAATACCGAAGGTGGCGAGTATCAAAACGCCCTGCCGCTACTTTACGGCATCGCCTATACCGTCAAGATGTCGAAGAAAGGCTCAAGGAGTATCGAGGGCTATTTCGACTTTGTGGTACCGCCGCTCGAGGGTTTCTGGTGGCAAGAGTCCCCGAGCGGCGACATCGATTATGTACGCAAGGACGATTTCAACTTTATCTCGTGCATTCGCCTGCCCGATTTCGTCACCCGAGATAACTTTGACTGGGCAGTCGCGGAAGCCACGACCAAAAAGAAACTGGACTTTTCTGCCGTCGAGCTGCTTAAAGTTGACGAGGGTCTCTGCATTCAATGCATGCACACTGGGCCCTACGACAACGAACCGGCGACCGTAAACGCTATGAATGAATACACGACCGAGCAGGACTATGTCCCCAACTTCTCAGACACCCGTTTCCATCACGAAATCTATCTCTCCGATCCACGCAAATGTGCACCGGAGAAACTTAAGACCGTGGTCCGTCATCCTATCAAGCGCGCTGAATAGCGTGGGGCGTCATCTCACGCGCTAGGTTTTAAGCCGGCCAACCAGCCGCCTCCTAGGCCGTCCGGTAATTATCTTGACGCGGACCGTGGCATCTTATAAGTTTGTTTTGCTAAAGCTGGAAAGCCTCTCAACGATGCGCAACTCCAGCTCTTTTTCTATCAAGAGGCTTAAATGAAATACCGGAAGTCGCGGATATCCATCAACGAACAAATAGCACTATTGACAGAATACAGGGGTCTTAAGTGCTCTGATCAAAGCGAACTCGAGCGAGCTTTGGTCGAAGTCGGCCACTACAGACTGTCGGCCTACTGGTTTCCCTACAAAACCAAATGCAAGTCCGGGATTACCATCTTTCGCGAAGGCACAACATTCGAAACCATCATCTACACGTATGAATTTGACCGAGCCCTCCGGCAGTTAATGTTTGATGCGGTCGGCAGAATTGAGATCTACCTCAAAAGCAGAATTGCCTATCTTGCCTCTGAGGAACGCGGGCCTTTCTGTTACCCAGATGTCGCCATAACGAGGCTCAACTCGGCATGTCCATCGCGCTTTGCGCCGCGCTGGGCTTCGCAGCCGTCTTTGGCAGCGCCACCAATACGCTGCTCGCACCCATCCTGATTGGCTGCGAAGTCTTCGGTTTCGGTAATCTGCCGGCATTCTTCATCGTCTGCGTCGCGGCTTACCTGTTCAACATGGATAAGTCGATCTATGCCCTGCAGAAGCGGGCGTAGAAAGATGTCCAAGCAAGTGGTCTCAACCGGAAACGGCATCCCACTCTAAGGCTGTATTCCGGGACACGGTTTCCGTTTGGGACGCCATTCGGAAAGCGCATCCCGTTCTTTCACGGCGTCTTGGTTATGCAAAGTGCTCGAACGTTATTCCTCGTACGCGCCCTCGAGCCGAAGCAGCCACTCCTTGCGGTCAAGCCCGCCGGCATATCCGTTGAGCGAACCATCGGCGGCAACCACGCGATGGCACGGCACAATGATCGAAATGGGATTACGCGCGACCGCGGCCCCCACGGCACGGGGAGACACAACGGGCGCTTCGTTTCCCGGTACACGATGTCGAGCCGCAACACGCTGAGCGATCTCGCCATACGTAACGACCTCGCCACGCGGAATAGAAAGCAGCTCGTACCAAACTTCACGCTGAAACGCCGTACCGATCATATGTAACGGCGGCGTAAACCGAGGCTCCTGCCCCGCAAAATAAGCATTCAGCCAAGCCCACGAACGCTCAAGCACCGAAGAAGCCGCACCATTTGCCGGACTCACCGACGACATGCCACCAGCACCGGAAACTGCATCAGCGCCTTCAACATGTTCGGGATCTTCTTTCAGAAGCGTGGAGCCAAAGTGCTCCTGCCCCTCAAACCAAAGCCCCGTCAGACCGCGGCCATCAGCGGCAAGCAAGATTTCGCCCAAAGGCGAAGCAAATGTCGTCGTGACCACCAGCGGCTCCTTTCAAAACTTCGCAAACATAATACCGCGAACTGTGCAGACAACCTGTCAGATACACCTGGGCAGGCTCGTAATTGTTTAAGCGAGGCCGCTTTCCCCAATCAAGCGAAAAAGACGCAGGGCTTCGACGCCAGAGCGGCACCTCTATCAGCTGAGCTCTAATACTTTCCCGAGAAGTGAACGAGTAAAAACGAAGCCCCGGAGCATCCACACCTTTAGACCGCAAAACCGCAGGATTCATGCGATAAAACCGCAGGAAATGGCGGCCAAAATATGCCGATGCTTCAAGGGTCCAAAATAGGTCGTTCACTTCCCGGAAAACCATTCACCTTCGATTCGCACCAACCCCTAAGCCCTCACAAGCAACAAACGCAGGCGCGCCAAAGTTACCGCCTCAACCCCAAAGTCCCCGCAGGCAGCAGGCGCGACAGCGCCGCAGCTGCCGGCGGCGCCCCACAGTCCCCCAAGGCGGCAGGCGCGAAGCGCCGAGGCCGCCGCCGGGACCAGGGCCCGCAACAGCCACGTGCTCCCATCAGCCCAGCGGCCCCAACCAACAACGGCCCCATCGCAGGTCGCTTGCAGCAGCGTCACCGAAGGCGGGGGCCGGGCTTAGCTTTCAGAACACTCCGCAGACCAGTGTGGCGCCTTGTCCGCGGCTCCGAAGGAGCAGGACAAGGCGCCACACATGGTCGAGGACGTTCTGAAAGCTAAGCCCGGCCCCCGTCGGACAGGTCCACCGCTACTCGCAGAGCAGCTTAGCGATCTGGACGGCGTTGGTTGCCGCGCCCTTACGGATTTGGTCGCCGCAGCACCAGAAGGTGATGCCACGCGCGGCCTCGGGGTTCGAGATGTCGCGGCGTACGCGACCGACCCAAATCAGGTCCTGGTCGGAGGTGTCCATCGGCATGGGGAAGCGGTCGTGCGCATCCTCGGCGCTCATGTCGTCAACCAGCTTGACGCCCGGAGCGGCAGCCAGCGCAGCGCGGGCCTCCTCGACCGTAATGTCGCGCTCGAACTCGAGCGTAATGCTCTCGGAATGCGAGCGCAGCACAGGCACGCGCACGCAGGTGCAGTTCACGCGCAACTCGGGCAGGTGCATGATCTTGCGGCCCTCGTTTTGCAGCTTCATCTCCTCGGAGGTAAAGCCCTCCTCTTTGACGCCGCCAATCTGCGGAATCAGGTTGCTCGCGAGCTGGGCGGCAAACGCGCGCGGCTCGGGAATCTCCTCGCCACGGCCCAAGGCGGCCAGCTGAGCCTCGAGCTCGGCCATACCGGGGGCGCCAGCACCCGAAGCCGCCTGGTACGTCGAGACGATCATGCGCTTCACGCCAGCGAGCTGATGCAGCGGCCACGTGGGAACCAGGCCGATAATGGTCGCGCAGTTGGGGTTGGCGATAAGGCCGTGATGCCACTTGATGTCGTCGGCATTGATCTCGGGCACAACCAGCGGCACCTCGGGATCCATGCGGAAGGCATGGCTGTTGTCGACCACGACGGCGCCGCGCTTGACGGCCTCGGGCAGTAGCTCCTTCGCGATGTCGTCGCCGGCGGCTCCAAGCACAATGTCACAGCCCTCAAAGGCCTCGGGACAAGCCTCTTCGATCACGATCTGCTCGCCGCGGAACTCGACGGTCTTGCCCGCAGAACGCGCGCTCGCCAGCAGCTTGAGATTGCCGACCGGGAACTCTTGCTCGTTAAGGCACTCGAGCATCTGGGTGCCCACGGCTCCCGTCGCGCCCAAAATAGCAACCGTGTACTGTTTCATGCTTCCCCCTTTAAAGGTTGTGGCTTTTGCCCGCACGCCAAGCAGGCCGATTATTGTTGCCAGTGTATACAAGAACGGGGCGGGCACGAAACCCGCCCCGTCGAAACGAAACCGAAACGAAACGCCCCGCCGTAGATTTTTGAGGCAAGTCCCAAAAATCTACTGGGATAGCAGCTACTTGTGGAGCGCGGCCAGGGCGGGATCAACCGGCGCGGGAGCCTCCAGGTCAGAGACCTTCACAATGCCGTTTTCGTCGGAGAAGGCACGGTAAATGGTCTGAATCGCCAGGTCGAAGTCCTTCTCCTCGACACCGATAATGATGTTGATCTCGTCGCAGCTCTGCGAAATCATGCGCACGCTCACGCCGGCCTGGCCAAGCATGCCAAACAGATGGCCCGAGATGCCCGCGCGACCGCGCAGGTTACGACCGACGGTCGCGATAAGCGCCAGGCCCTCGACGACCTCGATCTCGAGCGGCTCGACCTCCTGCTGAATGTCGCCCACGAGCGAGTACAGCGAGTCGTGCACGTCCTGCTCCTGCACCACGGCGCCAAAGCGGTCGACACCGGTGGGCATGTGCTCGACGGAAACGTCATAACGCTCGAAGACCGAAAGCGCACGGCGCATAAAGCCGACACGGGGCTTGGTGCGGTCGCGGGCGACGTTGATGGCGACAAAACCGCGCTTGCCGGTCACGCCGGTAATGATGGGCTCTGCCTCGCCCTCATCGGCCGTCTCGCTAATGATGGTGCCGGGATCCTGCGGCGCATTGGTGTTCTTGATGACCAGCGGAATACCCGCCTCGCGCACGGGGAACACAGCCTCCTCGTGCAGGACGCTCGCACCCATGTACGAAAGCTCGCGCAGTTCCTCGTAGGTAACGCGGGCGATGGGCTGAGCCTCGGGAACAATACGCGGATCGGCAGAATAGAAGCCCGAGACGTCGGTCCAGTTCTCGTACAGGTCGGCACCCAGGCACTTAGCCAAAATCGAGCCCGAGATATCGCCGCCGCCACGGTCGAGCAGCTTGATCTGGCCCTCACGCGTTGCGCCATAGAAACCGGGCATAACAAAGCCGCCCTGCTGACCGTACTCCTGCACCAGCTCGGAGGTACGATTCATGCTGAGCGTACCGTCGTGATGGAACGCAACGACCGTCGCGGCGTCCAGGAACGGCAGGCCCAGGTACTCGGCCATCAGGCGAGCGGTAAAGTACTCGCCGCGGCTCACAAGCTCCTCGGTGGAGTAGCCGCCTGAGCGGGCGCGCTCGGCAAAGGCCGCAAACTCCTCGCGGATGGGATAGGTGAGCTCCAGCTCGTCAGCGATATCAAAATAGCGCTGGCCAATGTCCTCGAGTAGCTCCTCGCACGACACGTGATACTTAACGTGCGCGTTAACCAGGTAGAGCAGGTCGGTCACCTTGGTGTCGCCCTTAAAGCGGCGGCCGCAGGCGGAAACCACCACAAAACGGCGGGCAGGGTCGGCGTCGACGATGGCCTTGATCTTCTTAAAGTGTTCGGCGTCGGCGACCGACGAGCCGCCAAACTTGGCAATCTTAATCATGGGCTGGAGGTTACCTTTCTAAAAAGCCTCTGCGAACCTATTTTGCGCGCTCTGATACCATGGTTTCACCGATTGGGACCAAGGCATCCGAGGAGCAGTGTTATATGGGAACTTATCATAGTACACGAGGACGCACTTTATCGTGCTCAAGTAAGGTGGCAATCCGCACCGGCATCGCTCCCGACGGGGGTTTGTTTGTCTCGGACGAGCTCGGCACCCAGCAGGTCGATATCAGCTCGCTTGCAGATAAATCGTACTTTGAAATCGCTCAAGATGTGTTGGGAATGTTACTGAATGATTACACGGCCGAAGAAATTTCGGCGTGTGTCGACGAGGCATACCGCGGCACGTTCGCGAGTGAAGAGGTTACGCCGCTCGTCAAACTCGACGCTGCGCCGGGCGCTGACGCCCCTCAGACCTATGTGATGGAGCTCTTTGGCGGCCCCACGAGTGCCTTTAAGGACGTCGCCCTGCAGATGCTCCCCCGCTTGATGGCCCGCACTTCCGCCAAGGACGGCGGCGCCGAGCGCATCATGATCGTCACCGCCACGTCGGGCGACACGGGCAAGGCAGCACTCGCCGGCTTTGCCGACGCTCCGGGCACGGGCATCACCGTCTTTTATCCCGAGGGCAAGGTCAGCCGCGTCCAGAACCTGCAGATGTCCACACAGGAGGGCGATAACGTCGCCGTCTGCGGCATCCGCGGCAACTTCGACGATGCCCAGAGTGCCGTCAAGCGCATCTTTGCCGATAAGGAGCTTGCCGAGCGCCTGGAGGCTGCTGGCACGGTGCTTTCGAGCGCCAACTCCATCAATGTCGGCCGTCTGGTACCGCAGGTCGTCTACTACTTTGCCGCCTATGCGCAGTTGCTGCGCGCCGGCGCCATCGAGGCCGGCGACGCCGTGGAGTTCTGTGTGCCCACCGGCAACTTTGGCGATATCTTGGCCGGCTACTACGCCAAGCGCATGGGTCTACCCGTCGCCAAACTCGTCGTGGCCAGCGACAAGAACAACGTGCTCGCCGACTTCCTGACCACCGGCGTCTACGACCGCAACCGTCCGTTCTTCACCACCATCTCGCCGTCGATGGATATCCTCATCAGCTCTAACCTGGAGCGCATGCTGTACTTCCTGTCCGATGGCGACTGCGAACTCGTTGCCGGCCTTATGGAGCAGCTGGCACAGACTGGTCGCTACGAGGTTCCCGCCGACCTGCTGGCAAAGATTCAGAGCGTCTTTGGCTGCGGTTGGGCCAGCGAAGACGAAGTCCGCGCTGCCATCAAGAGCTGCTGGGATGCGAACGGCTACGTAATCGACCCGCACACTGCTTGCGGCTATCACGTCTTTGAAAAGGTCGCTCCCGCCGAGGGCGCCAAGGCCCGTGTGCTGCTTTCGACCGCCAGCCCCTACAAGTTCCCGCGCGCCTGCTGCGACGCCCTGGGGCTCGACGTTCCCGAGGACGACTTTGAGGCCATGCACGTGCTCGAGCAGGCAACCAACACGGTCGCCCCGGCACAGCTCGCCGAGCTCGAGTCCAAGCCCGTCCGCTTCGAAGACGTCTGCGACGTCGATGAGATGGCCAGCTACGTAGAGCAGGCTGCAAAAAAGATAGCAACCAACTAAACCCCTTATAAGGCGCCGGCGAAAGCCGGCGCACCTTCTTTTATCAGATACCTACCGGGATGATGACGAACGTGCATAGCGTGCCTGGCTGTTTAGTTCGTCGCGAGTTCCGCACGCAAAGGAAAGCACTTAATGTGCTTTCCGTCTTGCGCAGGACTGCCCGAGCAGCGAACTAAACAGCCAGGCACGCCAGGAGGACTCACATGATCAAGATCACCGTCCCAGCAACAAGCGCCAACTTGGGCATTGGCTACGATACCCTCGGCATGGCCGTCAGCCTCTACTCGCACTTTACCTTTGAGCGCGCCGACAAGCTCACCATCACGGGCTGCCCAGAAGAGTTCCAAAACGAGAACAACCTGGTCTATGTGAGCTTTGTCGATGCGCTGGCCGCATGGGGCGAGCCGGCTTTTCCCGTTGCCATCGACATCCAGACCGACGTGCCCGTCGCCCGCGGCCTGGGCTCCAGCTCCACCTGCGTCGTCGCCGGCATCATGGCTGCCGCCGCGTTGACGGGCCATACCGTCGACCGCGCCGAGCTCGTCCGCATCGCCACCGAGGTCGAGGGCCATCCCGATAACGTCGCCCCCGCTATCCTGGGCGGCGCCGTCTGCTCCTTTACGCCGACCGATTCGCTCCCCCAGTGCCTGCGCTACGAGGTGAGCGATCGTTTGCGTTTTATTACCGTGATTCCACCTTACGAGGTGCACACGAGCGAGGCACGCAAGGTCGTGCCGCAGGAGATTCCGCTCTCCACCGCCGTGTGGCAGATGGGCCGCATCGCCGGCATGACGCGCGGCCTGGAGACCGGCGACCTTGACCTGATTGCCGCCGCCAACGACGACCGCATCCAAGAGCCCTATCGCCGCCGCCTCATCCCCGACTACAACGCTGTGCGCGACACCTGCCTTAACGGCGGCGCTAAGACCATCTGGATTAGCGGCTCGGGCTCGACCCTCATGGCTGTGACCGACGACACCATCGTGGCAAAGTTCCTGCAGGTCAAGCTGCGCGAGCAGTTCCCCAAGTGCGATACGCATATCCTCACGTGCGACACGGAAGGCGCCCAGATCGAATACCTGTAGTCGCCGTCCCGTATACTCGCCGGGGAGGCCAGGGGCTTTGCCCCCAAATCGTCCTCGGACATGGCAGGACCCCCGCTGCGCACTTCGTGCGGCGGGGGTCCTGCCGTCCTGCGGAAAGATTTGGGGGCAAAGCCCCTGGCCTCCCCTACGTTCACTTCGCTGGCGGCGGCTACAGGGACCTACACTCTGTAAAAGCGCCGGGCTGACAGTTGCTTTTTATTGGTAGGGGCTCTTGCTAGGTAGGGACACTTACTAGTGACAGGCTTCGCCTGTGCGCTTGGTTTACGCTGCGCTGGTTTCTTTGTATTCGAAGACTGGTTCTAGGAGGTCTTCGATGTTGCAGTGGAGGGCTTTTGCTATGGCTCTTACGCTTGTTACCGAAGCTTCATTGATGTTTCTCTGGCGCTGCTCGTACATTTGGATTGAGCGGAGTGACACATCCGATTCGTATGCCAGATCTTGTTGGGTTTTCTTGAGCCTCTTTCTTGCTAACGCAAGCTTGGTTTGCCTGGACGCTTTTTTCGCCATATCGCAGACGAGGCGAGCCACGCGTTCCTCCGAGGCTTCGTGCCAGGGGTAGTACAGACTGCGTAGCACATCGAATGGAACGACATGCAGCAAATCTTCGAAAGACTCTCCTAGGCGCCACTGAAGGTATGCCAATATCCAGCCTGTCCAATATTCCGGTGTCTTTTCGAATCGGTAGGTTCGATTTGGCATCGGCCTTGATTGATAGCCCGACCTTTCGGCGATAAGCGCGAACAGCTCAACGCCCGATTTTCCCGACACTACCCATGCGTTGCCGCATTCGAACTCGCGAGCTACGCCGCTCAAGCAAAAGAGTTCAGCAACTTCCGATCCTTCTGCTCCATAATCGTTAACGGCATAGTCAAAGCAGTCGCCGAGATTGTTCATTGCGTCCTCGAGGTAGTAGACGGGGTATGTCCTACTCGGCCCACGATCCGTTAACTCTTGGATCATTCAAATCAACCCTCCCTGCCATCAAATCCCTAATGTCGACACCATCAGAGTCAAATCCGTTTACCGTATCCAGGTACTTTCGTCGAGCGTTCTGTTCTCGCTCAAATCGTTTGGGATAAAACTCAGCTCCCGAAGCCTGCTTCCAATCGCGGAACTTAATCGCCGAGAACGCACGCTCACTCATAAGCGCATATTGAATGCCCAAATCCCCCAAAAACATAATGCGCTGCAATTGCCTGAGCGAGATCATGCCGTTGACAAACTGTCTTGCAAACGAGAAATAGGAATCGTCTGCACGATAGCCTCGAATAACGTCATAGGGAGAAATATCAATCAGGCAGTTATCCAGCAGATAACGAAGCCCCTCGCGTGCTACTGGCGTTGAAACATTGAACTCTCTGTTATTCGCCAGAATTGCAAGCCAGTTGAGAATCGAGAACTCACCTGATTCCAAATCCAAAATCGCAAGGCCATCTAAATCAAGCTCATATCGATTGGCAATGCCATCAGACTCGGTCCGACATGCCCACTCCATTGCCATTTCCTCATGCGGTGTGCAATAAAACCCGCGCCCATAGTCATTGAATTGCCTGCATTTATCCAACGATGGATGCTCGACAACAACCTCCGACCCGTGCCAAAGCTCCATATCGACCTCCTAAAAAATATCACCTCAGCGATAGTTTACCAATAACTATCACTGAGGTGATATAGATAGGAGCTTTTGAAGGGCTGCAGCCTGACTAGAGGCAGGCCTCGGCGATGCGCTTTTTTAGTTCGTCGATGCCGGTGCCGGTTTGGGAGCTTGTGATGATTACGTTTTCGGCCGGGACGTTGAGCTGCTTTTTGATGGCTGCTGCTTGGCGGGCCTGCTGGGTGCGGCTGAGTTTGTCGGCCTTGGTGAGGCAGACGATAAAGTTGAACTCGTTGCCCTGCAGGTAGTCGATCATGTCATGGTCGAGTTTACTGGGGTCGTGACGAATGTCCACCAGTGAGACGACCAAGTTAAAGCTGCGCTCGGAGTCGAAAAAGTCGCCGATAAGCTCGGCCCAGCGGTCGCGCTCGGCCTTGGAGCGACGGGCGAAACCGTAACCCGGCAGGTCCACGAAATGCACGTCATCGGCCTCAAAGAAGTTGATGTTGCTCGTCTTGCCCGGCGTACTCGAAACCTTCACCAGGTTCTTGCGGCCAAAGAGCTTGTTCATGATGGACGACTTGCCCACGTTGGAGCGGCCGACAAAGCTCACCTCGGGGCAGGTGGACTCGGGGATCTGCGAAACCTTGCCGTAGCTGGCGACGAACTTGGCAAGCTGATAGTTAATGGAATCGGCCATGGACACTCCTTGGTCGTAGGTTCTTACAAATAGACGCGCTATTGCGCAGCGGCAATGCGGCGGACGATATCGAGCGTGATGTCACTTGCGACACGCGCGTACTCGAACAGATCGAACTCGCGCTCGCAAATTGCATCGTACACCTCGTCACAATTATCGCTGATAGCGCGCAACACCAGGCAATCGACACCATTTTTGGTTGCGACATGGGCAATTGCCGCGCCCTCCATGCCGACACAATCGGCATGCGTCGCCTCGATAGCGTCGTTGCGCATGGTGGCGCCCGTCACAAAGCGGTTACCTGTGGCAATCGTGCCGACCAGGAACTGCTTGGTGCCCTCATTCGAAGCGACTGCATTTGTCGAAGCGTCAACAAACCCACGCTCAGCAAGCACTTCGGCGGCAATATCGACCAGCGCGGGCGTCGAGCCAAACTCCTCGAGCCCCGGTGCGGACTCGGCGATAAGCGCGGTATCGGTATCCAGATAGCGTAGGCGTTTGCCAATGACCACGTCGTCGATATGGAGCTTGGGGTTCAAACCGCCCGCAATGCCCGAAAACACAACAGCCTGCGGAGCATACTTGCTAATGAGGTGCTGTGTTGCAGCGGCGGCGTTCACCGTGCCCATGCCCGCCGTTGTGGCGACAACTGTCAGGCCGTCGAGCTCACCGCTCACAACGGTCAAGCCTGCCTCCCGTGCCTCGCAAACGTCGCTCAGCTCTTCCTTAATCTGCATGATCTCTTTTTCGAGCGCACCGATAATCGCAATGGTAGCCATGCCATTCCCCAAACCTATTCGAAATTCTCAACCACGGTATGGTACCAGCATTTTGTTTGACCTCGTCAAACGAACACGCTAAGCCAGTGCAGCTCGCGTATCAAACAGAGCCTTTGCAATCGCGGCCGTAACCTCACTCGAGCGGTCGCTCCACGGCATCGATGTCATGATACCCATGACATAGGTACAGCCATCGATGTCGATAAGGCCCGCATCGCATGTCGAGTAGTAACCATCCTCGCTAATCCAGCCTGCCTTGTTGCGCACCAAAACCTGCTCGTCCGCAATGCCATCGCGAATAAACGAGCGCGATGTTGATGCCAGAAGGCCCGACAACCACTGTGAAGTCTCGGTATCCATGCTCAGATACTCGCTCATCTCACGCCATAACCTCGCAGAAGTGCGCGGGCAGTAGGTCGGAAAATCACTCATCGGATTCAGTGCCGTTTCGTCATCAACACCCAGATTGGCAATCCGATCCTCATAGCCATCATGGTCAAACGCCGCGCGTAACGCGATAAACGAATCGTTGTCTGAGTTGGCGACGGCATTCTCGATAAGGTCGCGCACCGTCTGCCAGCCCATGCTGCAACCACCATACGTGGCTAAAGGCCCATCGAGCGACACCCGCCCCGATTCGACCAACGTCTCGCAAATATAGAGCGCATACAGCGCTTTGTAGCTGCTCGCTCCATACACCTCGACATCGGCGTTATACGTCACGCCCCTACCACTCGATAGGTCGTAGAACACTACACCCACGTCGCCCAGCTCCTGCGCCCGACACAGGGCATCCTGGAGCGAGGCAAGGCTCTCATCCTCCAAGGCAGGAGTCTTGTTATCCACCAACGAGAAGGTCCGAACGGTATCACCCGAAGGGATATCGTTGAAGTCCGCCTTCGAAAGTCTCGTCTTGAGATCTGCCGTCGACAGAGCTTGATCTGCCGACGCTTTGGACTTTGAAACCTTCTCGTTTTGCAGCTGTACCGTTGACGCATCTGGGCGCACCGTTCGCTCCGAGGCGTAGGTTTTAACGGTAATTCCGAGGATAATAACCGCCGACGTTAGCATCCCAATGGCGGCAATCTTCCTCACGCGGATGCGAGCGCCGGCAAGGCCACGCGAAGACGTGCCCTTCGTCTTATATCTGCTGCCATGCTGCGGCACATACTCGTCCCGCGATGCGATGTTTCGCACGTGGTCTCCTGACTGCCACCGTTTATATACGAGCAGTATGATACCGAGCAGGCATTTCTTTCCAAAGATATTCAGCGGCGTTTAAGGTGTCTTTAAAGAAACCACAAGCGTATTTATCCAAATGGCACGATTCTGTTGCGCATCTCACCGCAACCCAGAGAGCAGTCTTTTAAGGACGGGGCTCTTTAGCAATCAACTAGGTGCCCAGGGGCACTCATTTAAGTCTGTCCCCAATGAGTGCCCTTGGGGAGCGAAAATGGCACGCTAGCCGATGGCGTTTTTGAGTTCGGCGCGGCGCTTTTTCATGCCCGTCATGACGGCATTGCGCAGCTCGGGCATGCGCGCGGTATCCATCTGGGGCACGCCCTCGAGCTTATAGGGAATGCCCAGTTGCTCGTACTTGACGACACCCATCGTGTGATACGGCAGCATTTCCAGGCCCACCACGTTGTGCCATGGAGCGATCAGGCAACCAAGCTTCTCGCACTCCTCCACCGTGTCGGTAATGCCCGGTACCACCACGTGGCGGATAACGACCTTAATCTTGCGACGCGCGAGCTCATCGCCAAACGCCAAGATGCGTGCGGGATCGCAACCGGTCAGCTTTTTATGCTCGACCGGGTCGGCATGCTTAATATCGAGCAGCACCATATCGGTCTCGTTGAGTACGGCATCGAACTTCTCGGGATGCGCGGGATCGAACGCATAGCCGCAGCTATCCAAGCAGGTATGCACGCGGCCATCGGGGTTGTTGTGCATTGCACGGAACAGGTCGGCCAAAAACTCAGGCTGTAGGAGCGGCTCGCCGCCGGACACCGTAATTCCGCCGCTGCGATAGAACTCGTGGTTGCTCTGGAACTCATCCATCAGGTGTTCGACGGTCACCATGGTGCCGCCGTTGACCGACCAGGTATCGGGATTGTGACAATACGCGCAGCGCATGGGACAGCCCTGGACAAACACCACAAAGCGAATGCCGGGTCCGTCGACCGTTCCCATCGTCTCGATTGAATGCACGCGGCCAAGGGCAAACGCAGAGTCCTCGGGACGAGCGTCCACACCCTCAAGCGTCATTTCTGCCATTCGCGCTACCTTGCCTCTCCTTGGATGCAACCAATTAAAATGCCAGAGCCATTCTAGCCTATGCGTTTGCGTTTAAACGTCTCGGGCTAGAATGGCACGTTTTAATCTATCCCCCATCACCATGGCTGGGGTCTACTTCGAGATGTCAGACTGAAGAACGCTCGTCTGAGGCCTTTACGCCTTAAGCGTGAGCACCGCGCCGAAAGCAGTCGGGCCGCAGTGGCTCGAAATGACGCCGCCGACCTGAGTCCAGGTAACGTCCTTAAAGCCAAGATCGTGTGCATAGACTTCCATGTCGTCGCGCAACTCCTCGGAAAGACCCACCGAATACGCCAGGCCAATATGCGAGTAGTCGATCTCGCCCTTCTCTACCATGTGATCAATAAAGGCACGGGCGCACTTAAGCATAGAACCGCGGAACTTCTTGGTCGCCACGAACTTGCCGCCCGTCACCTCAATGCAGGGCTTAATCTTGAGCAGATGGGCGCCTAGGAACGCGACGTTGGACAAGCGGCCACCTGCCTTAAGGAAGGCAAGGTCCGTAGGAACAAAGCCCAGCAGCACGCGGTCCATGACGGAGTTCGTAAATGCAAAGATCTCGTCGACGGTGGCATCGGGGTGAGCCTCGATGTATTTGGCGGTTTCGACAACAACGAGCGACTGGCCCACCGAGACAAAGCGCGTGTCCATGGAGAACACGTAGTCGCGGCCCTTAGCTGCAATCTTGGAGGACTGATGCGAGCAGGTCGTGGCCTCGGAGTACGCAAGATGCAGAATGGTCGCATCGGGCTGCTCGGCATGGATACGGTCGTACACGTGAGCAAAATCCGCAGGCGCGCAGCCACTGGTCTTGGGCATCACACCAAACTCGTTGCAGCGCGAATAAATCTCGAGCGGATCAATCGAGCCGTCCTCGACGGTCTCGTCACCAATCGTGACATGCATGGGCACGCGCACGATGCCGTAGCGCTCGCAGAGCTCCGGCGTCACATCCGACCCAGACTCAACCACGATTACATACTTGCCCATTCTTATCACGACCCATCTCGACATTGGCTTTTCAATACATGACACGCGCCGCCGCACTGTTGCACAACAGCGTCCAAGCGCCAAAGAGACGCCGCCCCTTGCACATAACAAAGGACAGCGTCTCCCTGGAAAACCCCGTGCTTATCTAGGATTCTACACGGTTTATTAAGGAGTGTTACTTATTCCGCAAACGGTCGCTATACGCGATAAACGGTAGCTGGCCGCGGCAACTGCGACACATTCCGCCTAACAAGTCCAATGTGCTCCATGCACGGTTAATGAGCGAGGCGGTAGAAATCCATCGACGCCGCGCCCTCGGCGTGCAGCTTCATCGCCGGAACCGCCGGCGAATAGGTACGGCTCGTAAGTGCCGCCTCGCCACCGTTGGCAAAAATCTCGACCATCGTAGTGTCCGAAAGCACGCGCAGGTCGCGAAGCTCGCTGAGCTCGATCGACCTCCGGTCGCGTCCATAGCCTTCGTCGCCCATATCGAGGGTAAGCATCCCGTCCGTATAACGCACAAAGACACCCTTGCGGATCTCGAGCTCGACCATCTTTGCTCCCTCACAGGAAAACACGAGATCAAACAGGCGGCCCGGCTCCTCAACGGTTTCACCGCCTGTCGCGCAAACGCAGTCGCCGCGCATCCTCTCAATCTCGTGCACCGGCTGCTGACAGAGCTTACCATCGCGCATGCTCAGTTTTCTCGGCACCGTCAACGCGCACTGCCACCCGCGTGCCACCGTCGGGCTTTTTGCCGTCGCATCGGGGCAACCCGACCACCCGATCATCAAACGCCGACCCGCAGCATCCTCAAAAGACTGCGGTGCGTAGAAATCAAAGCCGGCATCGACCATCGGGGGCATGCCCTGCCCGGCGATCTTAAAACTCGGCGCCTCCCAATCGGCCTCGATGGGAAACCACACGCACTGGTGCGGATTGCGGTAACGCCATCCATCGGCGGACACACCCTGCGGACAGCAAACGAGAATAAGCTCACCATCGAGCTCAAACAGATCGGGGCACTCCCACATAAAGCCAAACTTCTCGCCCAACTCAATGCGCGTCGCATAGCTCCAGTCCTCTAGATTGCTCGAGGTATAGACAAGCACGCAGCCGCGGTCGTCTTTCGTACGAGCGCCCAGAACCATGTAGTAGATACCATCGTGTTCAAGGATTTTGGGATCACGCACGTGCGTACCGATATCGTCGGGGTAATCGACCGGCCCAACAGCTATGCGCTTCTCGCCCAATTCGTCGGGGTTCTCGGCAACCACATGAATCTGGTTTTGCTCACGGCCCGTCAACACGTAGTCGTAATCATCGCGGTCAAAATGCTTGACGTTGCCGGTATAGAAGTAGTGAATCTTGCCGTCGTGTACAAAGGCAGAACCAGAATACGCTCCGCTCGAATCCAAATCGGAATCGGGGAACAGCACAGGGCCGCGATTCTCGTACGTCACAAAATCCTTTGTTGTCAGATGATTCCAAAGCACTGGACCGCCATGCGCAGCATCGAATGGATCGTATTGGTGATAGATGTGATACGTATCACCGATCTGCACCAAACCGTTGGGGTCGTTGAGCCAGCCAAGCTCAGGCTCCACATGGAACAGGAGCCTATCGGGGTCGGACGCGATGCGACCCGCCGTCTCATCCTGTCCGGCACGCCACTGCTCATAGTCCGCGCGTGTCACCTTATTTTTTTGATTAAACATCGCCGTTGACTTTCTCGTCTATGGGGAAGGACGCTCGACTCACACGAGTCGAACGCCCTTCCCCAAATGGACTTATCCTCAGATTACGCTGAACGGCTCAACTAGAAGCTGACATCAAAGCCAGCACCAGCGCCCTCTTCATCAGTGGTCGGCACGCCCTTTGCCTTGTTGTAGGCAAAGATCAAGACGATCGGCACGATAAAGGCGATGAGATTGCCAGCCACATACCACACGAGCGTCTCGGGCGTGACGATGAGCAGGCCAAGCACGCCGGTCAGACCCTGACCGATGGCGCGCACCTCAAAGAGCTTCACGAAGGCACCGCCGCAGCCTGCACCGATGCAAGCGCAGATGAACGGGATGATCGAGTAGCGCATGTTTGCAGCAAAGATTGCGGGCTCGGAGATACCGACCAGCGTCGGGATAAAGGACGACATGCAGATGTTGCGCTCTTTGGAATGCTTCTTATGAATGAGGTACATGCCGATGGCGCCGCCGCCCTGGGCGATGATGGAAACCGACCAGATTGCCTGGATGTAGTTGAAGCCAGTCGTGGCAACGAGGTTTGCCTCGATACCCTGGATGAACTGATGCGTACCGGTAACGACGAGCGGCTGCAGGAATGCGGCAAAGACAAAGGCACCGAAGACGCCCATCCTGTTGTACAGGATATCGATTACGCCGGCGAGGACGTCGCCGATCAGGTTGCCGAGCGGGCCGAACACGGTGAACAGGGCGACGTTAGCAAGAATCAGGGTAACGGTCGGGACAAAGACGAACGAAACGACCTCGGGGATGTACTTCTGGGCAATCTTTTCGACCTTGGCCATAAACCAGGCAGTCAGGATTGCAGGGAACACGCCGCCCTGGAAAGCAACCATGGGAATGGAGAGCGGACCAAAGTTCCAGTACTCAGCACCCGTCGGGTCCATAACGAACGTGTTGCGGTTCATAAGGCTCGGGTGAACCATGACGATACCGACGAGGATACCCAGAATCGGGTTACCGCCAAAACGCTTCACCGCGCTGTACATAACCAGGACAGGCAGGTAGTCGAAGGTGGTGGCGATAATGGCAAAGAAGCTTGCGAGGTTCTTGAGGAACTCGCTGTGATCGGCGAGGCTGCCCTCCATGCCAAAGAGGCCGTTGGCAACGATCAGCGACTTAAGGCCGATGATGATAGCAGCGCCGACGAAAGCGGGAATGATGGGGATAAAGATGTCCGAGAATACCTTGAGGACCGAGAAGAACTTGCCCTTCTTGTCCGCCTCGGCGCCCTTGACCTCGGAAGCGCTGATCTCCTTAACGCCCGTCAGAGCCATAAACTCATCGTAGACCTTGTTGACGGTACCGGTTCCGAAGATGATCATGAGCTGGCCGCTGTTGTACAGCACGCCCTTGACGCCATCGATGTTCTCGAGCTCGGCCTTGTTGTACTTGCTCGTATCCTTGAGCACCAGACGCAGACGCGTAACGCAATGCGTGGCGCCCTCGATGTTCTCCAGACCGCCGACGTTATCGACGACTTGCTGAGACACTACTTTGTAGTCCATGTTCCTCTCCATTCCTTTACGAAATCATAAGACGTTTTGATGCCATTACAGAGACGCGATCGTTGCATTTGCGCACTTGAGCGTACCGTCGGTGACCGTCAGCGCCACACCCTGGCCCTGCTTATTGCAGAAGCGAGCGTTAAGCGCAACATCATCGACAAAGATGGTCGCGATATCGTCGTCAACGACCAGGCGCACGTGATGAGTGCCCTCGCCCTTAAAGAACAACGGACGCTCGAGGCCCATGTTGTTGACCTGGAACCACGGATACTGGGGGGCCGCCGTAAACTCGAGCTTGCCCTCACGCAGGTTGGCGCGGAACTCATAGGCAAGACCGGACTCGGCGTCCTCGGCAAGCTTCACCGAGAAGCCGGCAGCGTCACCGGCGAGCTCGATGTCGGCATCGAGCATATAGGTGGAACCGGCATCCGCGGCGAGCACCTGCTCGACCTTGCCCGACTCGCAGGAGAGCTCAAAGGCCTCGACTGCCTTAGCCTCGCCAAAGGCGCCAAGCATGCTGTCAGGAAGCTTGGTGCCGAGCGTTCCGTCAACACGCTGAACGATCTCGAGAGGCATAAAGGTGCCACCCCACAGGTAAGAGCTGGGGTCACCGCCCTCGTCACGCGTAGGAACCCAACCAAAGAGAACGCGGCGCTCGCCGTCAAATGCGGTACGCGCGGCATAGTACGCGCGGCCATCGAAGGAATCGTCCGCAGGAGTGATCCAAGGACCGTTGATAGAGCGAGACATGCGGTAACGGGTCTTGTTGCCATCACTGTACTCGGAGAACACCAGATACCACCAGTCGCCCATCTTAAAGAGATCAGGCATCTCGAACATGGTGTACAGGCCCGGATTCCACCAGTCGCCCTGGAACTCCCAGGTATCCAGGTCCTTGGAGGTGAACTTGACCAGACGACCGGTCATCAGACGCTTGTCCTCGCCCACACGCGTGCCGAGGATGAGCATGTACTCTTCGTTCTCCTCATCCCAAAGCACAAAGGGATCGCGCCAGTTGCGGTCATCGTAACCCTCCTGGGGCGGAAGCAGCGTCTCGGCGATGTTCTTCTCCCACTTGACGGCGTCGTCACTCGTTGCGTGAAGAAGAACCTGCTTCATCAAGCGTGCCTTGACCTTATCGCGATTGCAACCAGTGTAGAGCGCATGGTACTTGTCGCCCACCTTAAACACCGTGCCGGCATAAACATACTGGTCGACTTCCTCGTCGCCGCCACGCTCAAGGCTCTCGCCAAAGTCTTTGTAATTGACGAAGTCCTTGGTTGTCGCGAGTGCCCAGCCAAACGGCTCTCCGAAAGGTCCGGGGTTTCGCGTGTCACGCTGATGATAGAGATAGAACGTGCCGTCCTCGCCGTACGGCATGATGTCGCCTACCCAAATTCCCTCAGGCTGGTAATACACCTTGTGCATCCGAGACTTCCTTTCTCACGAGATACTAACTCGGTACAACTGCAAGATATGTCAATCGTTTTCATATGTCAAACGTTTTCACACCAATACGTCTTTTCGCAGTTCCAGTCGTCGGCAAACGGTTGACATATGCCGGCGAACGGTCATCAGAGGTGTTTGAGGAATTCTTTTGGCACGGGATGAACTACGCGGTTTTACCCTCAATGAGTTCAACGGGGAGCTTGATATTCGATTCGGGCTTTTCGCCGTTAATAAGAGCAATGATGGATTGCGCCGCGAGCTCTCCGATGCGATCGATATCTTGGCGAACGGTTGTTAAGTCAGGCATAAACGTCATAGTGCGGCGGGCACCATCCGCGCCCACGACCTTAATATCGCCCGGAGCGCTCAAGCCGCGCTGCTTCATCACGTTAAGACAGATAGCCGCCATCGTGTCGTCTCCCGCAAAGATGCCGTCAATATCGGGGTTCTCATCGAGGATCTTCGCAACGACCGCACTCTTTTCGTCGTCGGGCTTAACGAACTCGACCTCACGGACAAGCGCGGGCAAACCGGCCTGCTCAACAACATCGAGGTAGGCATCGGTACGCTTATTGGCAGGCATGCGCATGCGGCTATTGCTGCGCAGGCACAGGATGCGTGAACATCCGTCATCGATCAGGCGACGCGTGGCAAGTTCGCCGATGCTATAGCTGTCGCTCGCAATCTGAACAGAGGCTTCGCCAAGGTCGCAGTCGATACCAACCAGACTCAAGCCCATCTCGGCATACGCCTCGGCACCGATATTAAGCGAGTTGACGATGACGCCATCAACCATATTGCGTCGAAGCATGTCGATATAAGAGCGCTCAAGCTCGGGTCGATTGGCGCTATTGCACAGCAGCATCTTAAAACCGTTTTCGGCCAGGGTATGCTCAATGACTTGAACCACTTGGGCATGAAACGGACTGCTGACATAGGGGACGATCATACCGATAAGATTCAGGCGACCGTTGAGCATGGCACGAGCGATATCGTTGGGCGTATAGTTGATGCGCTTCATCGCGGCATGGACCTTATCGCGGGTCTCTTGGCTAATATAGCCACGATTATTAAGCACACGAGATACCGTAGTAGGCGAAACCCCCGCCACCGCTGCAACTTCCTTGATGCCAGGCTTAGCCGAATCCTTAGAACGAGCGCCCTCGCGAGCCATAGCACCCTCCCCCATCAACATGTCATACGTTTACATACGAACAAAGCATACCCCAACAACAGCCAAAGCAAAACGAAACAACACACCCGCAGAAAAGGGCACGACCCAACCACGAACCCCACGCGCACAAATAATAAGGAGAGTTCCGCCTAAAGGGCAACTACACAGGACCCCAGCCGGGGCTGTTTGGGCTACCTCCTAAAACATTCCGCAGGACGCAAAGAGGCTCCGCAGCGCGAAGCGCGATGCGGAGCCTCTTTGCATGTCCGAGGACGTTTTGGGGGTAGCCCAAACAGCCCCGGCGATCCTGCAGGAGTTAAACCCCTTTAGAACTTGTCGTGGAAGGTACGCGAAATGACCTCGTCCTGCTGCTCCTTGGTGAGCGTGTGGAAGTTCACGGCATAGCCGGAAACGCGGATGGTCAGCTGCGGGTACTTCTCGGGGTGAGCCTGAGCATCGAGCAACGTCTCACGGTTGAAGACGTTGATGTTCAGGTGATGGCCACCCTTCTCGGCGTAAGCGTCGAGCATGTGGACCAGGTTATCGGCCTGAGTCTCGGAAACTTCAGAAACCTTCATAATGTGTCTCCTTCGATCGATAGGCGCCGGCCGAAACCGGCGCGCTAATCAGTAATCGTTATTGTTAGTATAGCACTAACAATAGTTACTCGCCCAGCTGATCAAGGTCGATATCGCCAAAGAACACCTGGTCCTCCTTGCCGAGCGCACCCGGGATGATGGAGAAGGTGTTGGAGATGCCGTCCTGAGCATCGCGGAACGGGAGCTTGGAAACCGAAGACAGCGAAGCGATGGCGCCGTGGCTATCACGCTTGTGCATGGGGTTAGCACCCGGGGCGAACGGCTGGCCAGCCTTGCGGCCGTCGGGCGTGGAGCCGGTCTTCTTACCGTACACGACGTTGGAGGTAATGGTCAGAACCGAGGTCGTGGGCACGGAGTTGCGGTAGGTGTCGTTCATGCGGATGTACTCCATGAACTGGTGCACAACGTCGTGAGCGATCTGGTCGACGCGGTCGTCGTCGTTACCGTACTTGGGGAACTCGCCCTCGGTCTCGAAGTCGACGATGATGCCGTTCTCATCACGGACGGGGTGGACCTTAGCGTACTTGATGGCGGACAGGGAGTCAGCCACGACGGAAAGGCCAGCGATGCCCGTAGCGAACCAGCGGTGCACGTGCTTGTCGTGCAGAGCCATCTGGATGCGCTCGTAGCAATACTTGTCGTGCATGTAGTGAATGATGTTCAGCGAGTTGACGTACACGCCAGCGAGCCACTTCATCATGTCGTTGTACTTGGCCACAACGTCGTCGTAATCGAGCGTATCGCCCTCGACGGCGCGATACTTGGGGCCGACCTGCTTCTTGGAGACCTCGTCAACACCGCCGTTGAGCGCGTAGAGCAGGCACTTGGCCAGGTTGGCGCGAGCGCCGAAGAACTGCATCTCCTTGCCGATGCGCATGGAGGACACGCAGCAGGCAATGCCGTAGTCGTCGCCGTGATAGACGCGCATGAGGTCGTCGTTCTCGTACTGGATCGAGGAGCTGGCGACGGAAGTCTTGGCGCAGAACTTCTTGAAGTTCTCGGGCAGACGGGTCGACCACAGAACGGTCATGTTGGGCTCGGGGCTGGTGCCCATGTTCTCGAGCGTGTGCAGGTAGCGGTAGCTCATCTTGGTAACGAGCGTACGGCCGTCAACACCCATGCCGCCGATGGACTCGGTGACCCACTGCGGATCACCGGTGAACAGGGCCTGGTACTCGGGGGTACGGGCAAACTTGACCATGCGGAGCTTCATGATGAAGTGATCCACGAACTCCTGGATCTGCTCCTCGGTGAAGGTACCGTTGGCAAGGTCGCGCTCAGCGTAGATGTCGATGAACGTAGAGGTACGGCCGATGGACATAGCGGCGCCATTCTGCTCCTTGACGGCAGCGAGGTAGGCGAAGTACATCCACTGGATGGCCTCCTGCGTGTTGGTAGCAGGGTTGGAAATATCGAAACCATAGGTCTCGGCCATCATCTTGAGCTCGCCGAGGGCGCGGATCTGCTCCTGCAGCTCCTCACGGTCGCGGATGTTGTCGGCGGTCATGACCGTCGGGGTGGAAGCCTTCTGGGCCTCCTTGTCCTTGATCAGGTAGTCAACGCCGTACAGGGCGACACGACGGTAGTCGCCGATGATGCGGCCGCGGCCATAGCCATCGGGCAGACCGGTGATGATGTGAGCCGAACGGCAGGCGCGCATCTCGGGGGTGTAGACATCGAAGACGCCGGCGTTGTGGGTCTTGCGCTCGAAGGTGTAGCGCTCGACAACGTTCTCGTCGACCTTGTAGCCGTGCTGGCTGGCGGCCTGGCAAGCGATGCGGATACCACCGTTGACGTGCAGAGCGCGCTTGAGCGGCTTGTCGGTCTGGAGGCCGACGATGGTCTCCTTCTCGCGGTGGGCGTTATCGATGTAGCCAGCGGGGTGGCTCACGATACCCGTGACGGTCTTGGTGTCCATATCGAGGACACCGCCCTGCTCGCGCTCCTTAAGCAGCAGGTCGAGAACCTCGCCCCACAGCTCCTTGGTACGCTCGGTCGGGCCGGCGAGGAACGACTCGTCGCCCTCGTAGGGGGTGTAGTTCTTCTGGATGAAGTCTCGGACGTCAACCTCTCCCGTCCAGATGCCTTCCTTGAAGCCTTCCCATGCCTCCTGCATTGTGTAACCACGCTCCTAGTTACGTGTAATGCGGCGCTCTCTCACACCGCTGCTTATTGAATTCTTGAATTATCGGCTTGCACTACCGGCTTCTTCCGTTCTTCACCACACGTTGGTACAGGGAAAAACGTTTGTCCACCTTGGAACTGCAACCCAAAACCCAAGATTTCACCCGTTTGAGAAGGATAACATAGCTACCCCCTTCATCAGGGCTGTTATATGTTTCTTTTTTTATACCATTAGGGCGTTTTTAACAAATCCGCAGGAAATGCGAGCGCGAACAACTACCGTTCACCGATTTGTTTGGTATTTTTCCTTGCCTTTGTACGACGTTCACTCTAGCTGTTATGCCAGCTTTAGCAGGGTAAAGTGTCCCAGAGACCCTACAGAAACTGCAGGGCGGCCACGGGATCCCCCGTGGCCGCCCTGTGGCGTAGCTAGTTTTTAGCTTTGATTGCCGCTTGGCATTAGGCGGCTGCGGCGGCCTTGTCGGTCGTTGCCTTGCTATCGCCGTTGCCCTGGCCCTCAAAATGCTTGTAGCACCAGCTGGTGACCAGCGGGGTCAAAATAGCCGTCACGATTGCGCAGGCAGCAACCTGTGCCGTAGCCGTCGCGAGCACGGCGCCACCGTACATGGCCCCATTGACGCTTGCCATGGCAGCAGGCGTGGCCACATTGGCTCCGGCGCAGCTTGAAATGGCCGCACCTGCGACACCCGTACCGCCCGTGAGCTTATCGACCGCGATGACGGGAATTGCAAAGACCACCGAGCAGATCACGCCGAGCAGAATACCGGGAAGACCGCCATTAATGAGCTGGCCAAAAGTCATGGTCGAGCCCATGGCAAAGAAGACGAGCACGATGACGGCGGAAAGTGCCGGTGCCATCATCTTCTTAAAGCTGGGGAAGACGTTGCCCAGAATAATGCCGACGACGATCGGCAGGATGGCACCCACGAGCGACCAGCCGATCGGAGCCTGGCCGGCAGCGCCGAGCACGATCATCGTGACCGGAGGGCCGACAACGAGCGTGGTGATTGCGACAGCGCCACGCTCGGCCTCATTGCCCATGGTGCCCATCAGACCAGCGTACATAGCGTTGTTGGCGCCGGTGCAAGCCGCCAGCATCACCATGGCAGAGATGCCAAACAGGTTGTCGTTGAACACATAAAGGATGAGCAGCGACACGGCAACGACCACGATTTGCTTGACGGCGATGATGATGGCACCGCGGGCAGCGGCGGCAGGAGCACTCTTAAACGAAATCGTCGTACCGACGATAAGCAAAAAAGCGCCCACGAGCGGGCCTGCACCCTGCTGGGTCATGCCAAGCGTAAAGCTGCCGAGCGTTTTGAACAGATCGGGGAATAGCGTGTTGAGCAGGCAGCCCAGCAGAAGCGGCACCAAAATATTGGCACCCGGGATGGAGGACATCTTAAAGAACGGCTCCTTTGCCGCCGGCGCCTCCACCACAGTCGATTCACTCATTTATATCTCCTTTTGATGCGTGTGGCACGCGGTCGCACGCTCCTGTGCCAGAAAGAAGGCGACGGTCCCGAGTCGCAGGAGCCGTCGCCGAATTAACGTCGCGGGGTATTACCCGTCCAGAACGATGCCACCGTCGCAGTCACCGATCTCGCCGTTCACGAAGCTGGCGAGGTCGGAGGCAAAGAAGAGCACCATCTGCGCAGGCTCGCTGGCCTGGGCGGCACGGCCCAGAGGAATACCGTTGATGATGCGCTGAGAGTTCTCGTCAGAGAGAATCGAGGTCATATCGGTCAACGTGAGCGACGGGCACACAGCGTTGCAGCGAACGCCGAACCTACCGCCCTCCTTGGCGACTGCCTTGGTTAGACCGTTAACACCGGCCTTGGAGCTCGCGTAAGCCGCGGTGCCGAGCAGGCCGCCGCCGATCTTGCCAGCAACAGAGCTCACGTTGACGATAGTGCCGGCATGGGCAGCCTTAAAGTGCGGGTACACGGCGTTCATCATGGTAAAGGTGCCGTTGAGGTTGATGTCGATGGTACGGCGCCACTCGGTGTCGTCGATCTCGTCGAACTTCTTGGTGCTGATGACGCCAGCGCAGTTGATCAGGATATTGGTTTGCGGCAGGTCTGCGAAAATCTGTTCGACGGTCTCGCGCGCCTTGGGCGCATCAGCGACATCGAGCTGATAAAACTTGTTGCCCTCGCCAAGCTCGGCCACAGCGGCCTCGCCCTTAGCAGCGTTCCTTGCGATGAGCGTGACATGTCCGCCGCCCGCGACGATGCCCTTGGCGATCTCGAGGCCAATGCCCTGAGTGCCGCCCGTGACAATCGCGGTCTTGCCCGTGAAGTCAAATGCCATGACTCCATCCCCCTTTATATAAGGTGTCTCCTCGCGGGAAGTTGGAGCATCGCACGTGGCGATTATATGAGTCCCAGTCGTCATGGTGGTGACAACCCCTCGCCTAACCGCGTGCATGATAGTTCTTTGAAACGCTGCAATTCTTGAATGATTTTAATTCTTTATGCGTTCTTTATATTGCCTAGCAACCAGGTAGTTTTTGGGACATGCCTAGAGATCTGCCCTTAACTTTGCTGGCACCGACGGTGTACGGAGATCGCCTAAAGGCAGTTTTCTAGGCATGTCCCAAAAATCTTCCGTATAGGGCGCGCGTGCAGGGGTATCATCTTCCACCGAAAATAGTTTCTAGTGTTAGGGGTTTTCGGTGGAAGATACCGATTTCCATGAGCTTGGACGCCAACTCCTTACCGAGTTTGGCAGCATGCATCAGCGCGTTTCGCGCTTTGCGGACAAAGCTCTCGGCGGCGAGATGGCCGTCATGCGCGCCCTCATGCTCGCTGGCGGTTCGCTCACGCCGAGCGAACTCGCAGATCGCGCCTGGGTCTCGAGTGCCCGCATCGCCAATATCCTACGCGCTCTCGAAGCCAAGGGCTGGGTCGAGCGCGAGCACTCAAAGACCGACCGTCGTCGCGTACACGTCACGGTGACCGACAAGGGATTCCATGATCTCGAAATCAAGCGTCGGGAATTCGAGGACCGCACCGCGGCCTTCCTCGAGCAGTTCGGCGAAACAGATACCCAAGAGATGGTGCGTCTTCTAAGACGTGCCAACGAAATTATCGACCGCAACCAAGAAAGGAGAGATGCCGAGTGAGGATTCTAAAGCTCTTTAAAAAGCATGTCCTGGCACTGTTCGCAGCTATCGTACTTATCGTAATCAGCTGCAACGCCGATCTGGCGCTGCCTACCTATATGAGCGACATCGTCGACGTGGGCGTGCAGCAAGGCGGCATCGCCTCGCCCGTGCCCGACACCATTCGCGCCGAATCGCTCGACGACCTCGAACTCTTCATGAGCTCCAAGGACGCCAAGGCTGTGGAGGCCGTGTTTAGCAAGGCGGACAATAACGGCATTCGAACGTACAAGGGCACCGAGGAGGAGCGTGCCGACGGCGGCAAGATTGCCGACATCATGAGCCTGCCCGAGACTGTCGTCCTTTCGTTCAACCAGGGTATTGACGCCAACTCCATGGGTGACATGATGGGCACGTCCGGTGAGAAAGACAACAGCGGCGCCCAGGCCATGCCCACGCCCGAGCAGATGGCGGCGATGACGCCCGAGCAACTCGCCGAGATGCAGCAGAAGGCCGCTGCGGCGCAGAACATGCAAAAACAGATTGATGCCGACGGTGGCAAGATCACCATGAAGAGCCTGCGTCTAGGCGTTGAAGGCGGCCTAATCGACCAGGGCAAGCTCGTCGAGGGCGCCAACCAAATGGCGGACAAAATGGGCTCCATGTCGGGCTCCATCGTCACCCAGCGCGCCGTGAGCTATGTACAGGACGAGTACAAGGCGCAGGGCATCGACCCCGCCGACGTGCAGAACGCCTACCTGAGCCGCATGGCGACCACGATGTTTGGACTGTGCCTCGTGTCGCTCGTCGCCACCATCCTGACCGGTGCCGTGGCTTCGCGCACCGCCTGCTCCATCGCCCGCGACCTGCGCCGCGAGACCTTCAACAAGGTTATGCACTTCTCGCCGGCCGAGGTGGGCAAGTTTAGCCAGGCCTCGCTCATCACCCGCTGCACCAACGACATTCAGCAAATCCAGATGGCCGCAACTCTGTTTATCCGCATGTGTCTGATGGCCCCCGTCATGGGCATCGTCGCCGTCATGCGCGTCCTGGCCAACCATACCGGCCTGGAGTGGACCATCGCCGTTGCCATCATCGCGGTCTCGGCCGTCGTCGGCGTGCTTATGGGCCTCACCATGCCCAAGTTCAAAAAGATGCAAAGCTTTGTTGACCGCGTGAACCTTACCGCCCGCGAGCTGCTCGACGGCCTTATGCCCATCCGCTCGTTCAACCGCGAGGAGCATGAGCTCGAGCGTTTTGACAAGGCTTCGCTCGACCTGATGACCACGCAGCTCTACACCAACCGCGCCATGAGCTTTATGATGCCGCTCATGATGCTCGTCATGAACTGCATCACCGTGCTTATCGTCTGGTTTGGCGCGCAGGGCGTGTCCGACGGTGTGATGCAGGTCGGCAACATGATGGCGTTTATCTCCTACACCATGCAGATCGTCATGGCGTTTATGATCCTCACCATGGTTTCGGTCATCCTGCCCCGCGCCGAGGTCGCAGCCGAGCGCGTGGAAGAGGTCATCACCTGCCCCACGAGCATCAACGACCCCGCCTCGCCCAAACTGCCCGCTGCCAGCGCGCCGCGCGGCGAGCTCACCTTCCGCGACGTGAGCTTCCAGTATCCCGATGCCCGCGCCGACGTCATCAGCGGCGTGAACTTCACCACGCATGCCGGTCAGATGCTCGGCATTATTGGCTCCACGGGCTCGGGCAAGTCCACGCTCGTGCAGCTGATTCCGCGCCTGTACGACGTCACGGGCGGCAGCATTTCGCTCGACGGCATCGATGTGCGCGACATGACCCTTTCCGAGCTGCGCCGCCGCATCGGTTATATTCCGCAGCAGGGTCGCCTGTTCTCGGGTACCGTCGAGAGCAACCTCAAGTTTGCCGGCGACATGGTGAGTGACGAGGATATGCGCCAGGCAGCACGCGTCGCCCAGGCGGAGGACTTTATCGCCGAGCGCGAGGACGGGTACGACTCCCCTATCAGCCAGGGCGGCTCCAATGTTTCGGGTGGTCAGCGCCAGCGTCTGGCCATCGCCCGCGCGTTGGCCAAAAAGCCCGAGGTCGTGGTGTTCGATGACTCGTTTAGTGCCCTCGACTACAAGACCGACGCGCGCCTACGCGAGGAGCTGGCCAAAAACGTTACCGACGCCGCGCTCGTGGTCGTGGCCCAGCGCATCGCGACCATCATGCACGCCGACCAGATCATCGTGCTCGACGACGGCCACGTAGTGGGCACCGGCACGCACGAGGAGCTGCTGCGCAGCTGCCCGGCGTACCTGGAGATCGCACAGTCGCAGCTTTCCGCCGAGGAGCTGGGGCTTACCCAAGAAGAAATTGCAGCCGTCATGGAAGGAGGCGAGCGCTAATGGCAGACGAGACCAAGACTCAGATTCCCAAGCCCACCCGCCAGCGCGGTCCCATGGGCCGCATGGGCGGCATGCGTCGCGGCGAAAAGGCCAAGGACTTTAAGGGCACCATGAGGCAGCTGCTCGGCTATATCGGCCAGCACAAGATTGCCGTGTTTGCCGCCGTCGCCTTTGCCGTGTGCTCGGTCATCTTTAACATTGTGGGACCCAAGGTGCTCGGCCAGGTTACGACCAAGCTGTTCGAAGGCCTGGTCGCCAAGGTCAACGGCACCGGCGACGTTGACTTTGACTGGATCGCCAAGACGCTCGGCTTTTTGCTCTGCCTGTATCTGGCGAGCTCTGTCTGCAGCCTCATCCAGGGCTGGCTCATGACCGGCGTCACGCAAAAGATTTGTTACCGCATGCGCAAGGAAATCGCCGCCAAGATTGCCGTCGTGCCGATGAGCTACTTCAACGGCCACAGCAAGGGAGACGTACTCAGCCGCATCACCAACGACGTCGATACGCTGGGTCAGTCGCTCAACCAGAGCGTGACGCAGCTCATCACGTCGGTGACGCAGATTATCGGCGTGCTCGTCATGATGCTTTCGATCAGCCTGCCGCTTACCGGCGTCACCGTGCTCACGCTGCCGGCCGCCGCGATTATCCTGACCGTAATGATTCACTTCTCGCAGCCGTACTTCCGCGAGCAACAGCAGGTTCTGGGCGCCGTCAACGGCATTATCGAGGAGGACTTTGCCGGCCAGAACGTCATCCAGGTGTTCGACCGCGCCGAGGCCTCGATCGAGGAGTTCGACCGTCAAAACGACCGTCTCTTTATTAGTGGCTGGCGCTCGCAGTTCCTGTCGGGCCTGATGATGCCGCTTATGAGCTTGGTGGGCAACATGGGCTACGTGGGCGTCGTCGTGGTGGGTGCGCAGCTCGCGCTGACCGGCAATGCCACGCCCGGCGACATCCAGAGCTTTATCCAGTACGTTCGCAACTTTACGCAGCCGGTGCAGCAGCTGGGCAACGTGAGCAACACAATGCAGTCGATGGCCGCCGCCACCGAGCGCGTCTTTGAGTTCCTGGCCGCGCCCGAGGAGGAGCAGAAGGCTGACGCGCAGATTCCCGAGAAGCGCCCCGGCCACGTGGAGTTTGACCACGTCAAGTTTGGCTACACGCCCGACAAGACCATCATCCACGACTTTAGCTGCGAGGCGCAGCCCGGCCAGACCATCGCCATCGTCGGCCCCACCGGCGCCGGCAAGACCACGCTCATTAAGCTGCTGCAGCGCTTTTACGACGTGGACGGCGGTTCGCTGCGCGTCGAGGGCGTCGACGTGCGCGACTGGGACCGCGCGGCGCTGCGCGGCGAGTTTGCCATGGTGCTGCAGGACACCTGGCTGTTTAACGGTACCATCCGCGAGAACATCCGTTACGGACGCCCCGATGCGAGCGATGCCGAGGTCGAAGCCGCTGCACGCGCCGCACGCTGCGACCACTTTATCCATACGCTCGCCGGCGGTTACGACTTTATGATCAACGAAGAGGGCACCAACCTGTCGCAGGGTCAGCGCCAGCTCGTGACCATCGCCCGCGCCATTTTGGCCGACCGTCCGGCGCTGATTTTGGACGAGGCGACTTCCAACGTCGATACCCGTACCGAGGAGCTTATTCAGCGCGCCATGGATGCGCTGATGCAGGGCCGCACGAGCTTTGTCATCGCGCACCGCCTGTCCACGATCCGCAACGCCGATGTGATCTTGGTGATTCGCGACGGCGACATCGTCGAGAAGGGCACGCACGACGAGCTACTCGCCCAGGGCGGCTTCTACGCCGACTTGTACAACTCGCAGTTCGACGAAGCAGCATAAATTCGGCCGCAAGGAGCGAATAACGCCCGAGAACGGGGGCGCAGGATGAACTGCACCCCCGTTTTTTCGTCCACGGCACTCGAATTAGCTCTCTTGGGGCCCGATTGACAGCCCCTTCCGGACCCTGTGGCCAAAAAAGGTCAAATATGAGTACTGTTACATTTTTAGTAGCAGCCAAAACCGCCTCAAATGACCTCTTTGCGGCTTCTATACGCCTTCAAATTAATCAAAACGCCTGTTAGCATGCTTCTGTGTGCCAACGTTAATGAACATATTTGCTGTTGTGCCTATTATCTTGTAAGCTCGATATGAGACTACGCCAGCAACAGTACTCATATTTGCCATTTTTTGCCCACGGGGTATGCCGCAGAAGACCCAACTTGCTCCAGCGTGCCGTACGCCGACCCCCCCTTCCGGCGAGTGCCGACATTTTCCCAGATAAAACCGACCAAAATAAACCTGTCCCTTTTTGGCAGGTTTCGGGGTGACAAGGGCTTGCACTTTAGCGTGCGACAGCGGATAATGCCGAGCATTCGACAATACGCTTATTGCTCTTTCTATAGATTGAGGAGGCCCCTATGGCCATGGAATTCAAACGCAAGTTGCCGATCCCCATGGAGATCCGCGAGGAAATGCCGCTTTCTGCCGAGCTTACCGCCAAAAAGCAGGCATTTGACGCCGAGGTCGCCAAAGTCTTTACCGGCGAGGACGCACGCAAGGTGCTTATCATCGGCCCGTGCTCTGCCGACCGCGAGGATTCGGTGCTTGAGTACATGAACCGACTGGCCAAGACCGCCGAGGAGGTCAAGGACAAGCTCATCATCATTCCGCGCGTCTACACCAACAAGCCGCGCACCAAGGGCACCGGCTACAAGGGCCTGCTGCACAACCCCAACCCCGAGGCTCCCGACGATCTGCTCGAGGGCGTCAAGGCCATCCGCCATATGCACCTGCGCGTTATTGAGGAAACGGGCTTCTTCACCGCCGACGAGATGCTCTATCCGTCCAACTACCAGTACCTCGTTGACCTGCTGAGCTATGTTGCCGTGGGCGCACGCTCGGTCGAGAACCAGGAGCATCGCCTGGTGTCGAGCGGCATTTCGGTACCCGTCGGCATGAAGAATCCCACTGCCGGCTCTACCACCGTTATGCTCAACTCCATTTACGCCGCGCAGGCGCACCAGAGCTTCATCTTCCGCAACTGGGAGGTCGAGTGCGACGGCAACCCGCTCGCACACGCCGTTATGCGTGGCTACATCGGTCTCGATGGGCGCACCTACCCCAACTACCACTACGAACACCTGGAACGCCTGGCCGAACGCTATACCGAGCATGCCGGCTATGCCAATCCGGCAGCGGTCATCGACTGCAACCACGACAACTCGGGCAAGCGTCCGCTGGAGCAGTATCGCATTTGCAAGGAGGTGCTCGACAGCTGCCGCCGCAACGAGTCCATCTCCAAGCTGGTCAAGGGCTTTATGATCGAGTCCTACCTGGAGGATGGCAACCAGCCGGTCGACGGCGGTGTCTTTGGCAAGTCGATCACCGACCCGTGCCTGGGCTGGGAAAAGACCGACTACCTCATCCACGAGATCGCAGAGCGTATTTAGTTACGCGGTTTTGCCAAACCGCGTAACGGCTCGACGCTGCAAGCGCCCCTAGGCGGCAATCTGACATTCAATCGTCGGTCGCGTACCAAAGTACGCTTCCCTCCTCTTTCACGTCACCTTGCTCACCTAGGGGCGCTTTCGCTGACTTATGCTCAACCTGTGATGATTTTACTTTTCGCTAGGCAGGTTACTCGCTGTAGCGGGTGGCGATGGCGGCTCGTACCATGCCGGCACTCATGAGGTAGGTCACCAGGAAGTAGCCACCGTATGCTGCCAGGAAGATTGCACAGGTGAGGCCCACGGTGCCGCCGATGCTCATATTTCCGAATATGCTCACCATCTCGATGATCACCTTGAGCGCCACAAAGGAGTGAGCCAGCCCCACTGCCAGCGGGAACAGGAAGAATACCGCTTGCTGCGCCATCACCGAATGGCGGATCTGGCGGTCGTCGCAGCCGATCTGTGCCAGCACACGATAGTTGCGGCTGCCGTCGGCCACATTGGAGAGCTGCTGGATCGACAGTATCGCCGCGCACGCAACGACCAGAACAAAGCCAATGTAGATAGCCAGATAGCTAATCATGCCGTTCATTTGCGCTGCCTGCGCGTACATCTCGGAGCGTGTGATGAAGATTCCCCACGACCCCGGCTCCTTGCCGTCAACGAGCAGATTGTCGAGCACCGTGTATTTAATGCTCTCGTCTGCCTCGGTCGTATCCATCCCCTGTTTGTAGTTAACGAGCAGGCTACTGGAATACGGCTGCAGATTAAGTTGGGACAACAGCTCGTCGGCAACGACGACGGTACCCGGATTACTGCTCATCGCCGAGTTGGCGATGGCCGCCGTGTCCTTGTCCGACTTATCGGTTGCGGGCTTGAGCTCATGCCCGCCCAAGGTGAGGGTATGGCCGCCAGCCATATACTTGGTGTACAGGTCGCCCAGATCACCGCCCATATCACACGTAAGCAAGTACTGGTCGAGGCCAATGCTCACCGGCTCCTCGCCCATCATCTGGCGCAGCTTGTTGTACTGGCTCGCCGGCGTCACAAACAGACCCATCGTATCGGCATTGCTACCCCCGAACGCCTTGGGAAGCTTTTCGCCCATGATCTTGCACATCTCACTTGGGGTCACCGAAGGATTCGAGCCGCCAAACGGGTAACTCAGATACGAATCGATCTGCACATGCTCACCGGCAACATCGGCGATATCGACCTTCTTGCCGGTCTCGTCGTTGTTGTCCGCCGAATTGCCCCTGCCGTGCCATGCGGGGTACAAATCGACCGTTGTATCGGCCGGCACCATGCGATCGGCTTCATCAGACGGATTGACGTACTCTTTGTAGTAGTCGAACGTATCGGGCGTGTAATAGACATACGTCTGAGACACGTCTACAGGGTTATAGCGCTCCAGGTTTTCGTTCATCACGTTGGCAATCGACATACCGCACGTCACCGAGGTGATGGCCAAAAACAGGAGCATCGCGATGACGCCCATCGAAAAGCACACCGTGTTGACCTTGGCCGCAAGCTGGCGCACGGTAAACATGTTGAGGCCGCGCCAATACACGCTGCGCAGGCTCTGCAGCAGCTTGATGAGCATGCCCGAGAGGCCCCAGAACAGGGCAAAGGTGCCCACGGTAACCATAGCGGTCGTAATACCAAACTGGTTCATGGCCTCTTGCAGCTTGCTGTCCGTCGCGGTTAGCGGGAACCCATCACGTAGCAGACGGTAATAGGCCACGCCCACCAGCAACACGCCCACGGTAAAGATGGCAATCGCGATCCAGGGGTTGCGTGTCTTGATGCTCTCGTTGCGACGCTCGGCACCCATAAGCTCGATGAGTTTGGTACGACGCACGGCGCGAAGGTTTAGCAGTAGCGTGAGCACAAACATTACGAGCATGCAGGCAAGGGTCAGATTGAACGCATGCACCGAGAAAAAGAAGTGGAAATTGGCGATCTGTGTCTTAAAGAGCGAGGCCGTAAAGAACGTCATGAGCTGGGAGAGTCCCACACCCAGCACAATGCCGGCGACAAAGGCCACGACCGATACTATCACCGTCTCGAGCGCCATGATCGTGGCGACGCGCCCACGCCCCATGCCGAACACCTGGTACAGGCCAAACTCCTTCTTGCGGCGTTTCATGATGAAGTTATTGGCATACACCATCAAAAAGGCCATGACACCGGCCAAAAAGTACGTCAGGTCGCCGAGCATGCTGCCCATTACCTGCGCCAAGCCCTTTTCATCGATTCCGGCGATGTCGACCTGCATCGAGATGGTGTTAAAGGCATAGAAAACCGTGACGCCCAGGGTGAGCGTCAAAAGGTAGACGAGGTAGTCGCGGCCGGCACGGCGAACGTTGCCCCAAGCGAGTTTACAGAGCATCGGAGCCCTCACCGCCCATCATGGCAACGACCTCCATAATGCGGTCGAAGAACTCTCGGCGGTCGGTGTCGCCGCGGCGCAGCTCGGTGAAGATCTTGCCGTCGCGAATAAACAGCACACGGCTCGTGTAGCTGGCGGCAAAGCTGTCGTGCGTGACCATGAGCACCGTGGCGCGCAGGCGGCGGTTAAGGGCCTCCAGGCTCTCGAGCAGCAGGCGGGCGCTCTTGGAATCGAGGGCGCCGGTGGGCTCGTCAGCCATGATCATGGTGGGGTCGGTGACGAGCGCGCGAGCCGCGGCAACGCGCTGCTGCTGACCGCCGGACATCTGGTAGGGATACTTGTCGAGCACCTGGCTGATGGACAGGCGCGCGGCCACATCCTGCACGCGGGTCGAGATCTCTGCCGAGTTTGTGCGGGCGATGGTGAGCGGCAGGGCGATGTTCTCGCGTGCCGTGAGCGTATCGAGCAGGTTGGAGTCCTGGAAGATAAAGCCGAGTTCCTCGCGGCGGAACTGCGAAAGCTTAGCCTGCTTCATGCGTGTTACGTCCTGCCCGTTGATGCGGATCGTGCCACTTGTGGCGCTATCGATGGTCGACACGCAGTTGAGCAACGTCGACTTGCCCGAGCCCGAAGCGCCCATGATGCCAACGAATTCGCCGCGGTTGACGGTAAAGCTGACGTCGTTGAGCGCGCGGGTCACGTTGCCCAGCGCTCCGTATACCTTTTCGAGATGCGCGACCTCCAGTACCGGGGTCGCCATGTGCGTGGTTTGCATACCGAGTCCTTTCTTGCAATTAGTCTACGGCATCTATAGTCGCAAGAAGACGAGTCGGCTACCATCGATATGGCTTACGCTTGCCTTACCGTTGTGTAAGGTAGGGCAGCCAGCCTGCCACGTGTTGATATTGAGAGAGGACTCCTGTTGAAGACTGTTCATGTTGCCGCTGGGATCATTCGCAAGGATGGATCTGACGAGCTGCTTGCCGTGCAGCGCGGCTATGGCGACATGCAGGGACTTTGGGAGTTTCCCGGTGGCAAGCTCATGCGTGGCGAGACGCCCGAGGACGCCGTGCGCCGCGAGCTTATGGAAGAGCTGCGGGTAGAAGTCACCAACCTGCGTGACTTCTACACCGTTGAGTATGACTACCCCGATTTCCATCTCTCCATGGAGTGTTACTACTGCTCGCTGGCTAAAGAATCCGACGAGCCTCAGAAGCACGACCGCCAGCTCGATATCCGCTGGATTCCACGCACCTCACTTGCCACCGTTGAGTGGATGCCCGCCGACAAGGGACTTATCGATGCGCTGATTGAGTTGAAGGAAGACCGGCTCGAGGCCAACGGCACTGCCAACAACGCCGAGGCCACCGCGACCGACGAGCCCGCCACCAAGGCCAAGCGCGCACCTAAGCGCCGCAGCAAGAAGCGTCCCAAGCCCGGCCTGCTCGACGGCATCGATACCTCGGACCTCTCCGCTGACGAGCGCGAGCTGGTCCGCCGTCGCGCCGCTATCAAAAAGTCCATGAAGGGCAACAAACGCGCCAACACCAAGCCCGAGCTGCTCGTACGACAGCGCCTGCGCGCCGCAGGCCTTACGGGATACCGTCTGGAATGGAAGGTGCCCGGAAAACCCGACATCGCCTTCCCCGGCCGCAAGATCGCCATCTTCGTCAACGGCTGCTTTTGGCACCGCTGCCCCAAATGCAACCCTAGCCAGCCCAAGCGCAATGTTGAATTTTGGGAGGCAAAGTTTCGCCGCAACGTCGAGCGCGACCGCGCTGCCGTGGCAGCACTCACTCAAATGGGCTGGACGCCCATAACCATCTGGGAATGCGAGCTCAAAAAAGACCGCATCGACGCCACCATGGAAAAGGTCATCGAGCAGGTGCGGGCTGCAGAGCCGCAGCGCTAACAGCGAGCATTCACACGCTCCGCACGTCTGCGCCACATCCACGTCACAAACCTTAGAAAGCCCTTAAGCTCCCAACCTTTCAAGAGTGTTACTCGATGCCTCTGACCTGCAGTTTCATCGTAACACCAAACCAGGTTAAGCCTTTCTTTAGCGCTTCTTTGAACGGTCCGCTGCATAATACTGCCAACGCACGGGGCCTAGCAGCATACCCCGAGCGCAACCTTTTGGTGGACATCGAGGAGGCCGCATAAGCATGCATTCTTCCAATGCCGTAACACGGCAGCCATCCCTAAAACATGCAGACCTTTTCTCCTTCCCCCCGACACAGAGAAACGGCCTCCTCGACTCCCCCACCACAAAAGCCAAACGCTCGACCAACCAGAGGCACAACTTGCGAGCATCGTTCGAAAAGCTCCAAGCATCCCTAGACAAGGCGTTCCCCGAACAGGCAAGAGCAATCTAAGCCCATCGCGCTTTATACTGATGCCATGCGAAACATGGATCACATAGAATTGCACCGCGGAGGACGCGAGGAAGCGTTCCCCGAGACCGTCGAAGACTGGCCCTATATTGCCGAACGCGCAGAATTCGCTCGCTATCCGGACAATTCCGTCCCCTGGCACTGGCATTCCGAGGTTGAGCTTTTCTACATGGAGCAGGGAGCGATTGACTATCGAACGCGCGCGGCTCATGAGCACGTACGCTTTGAGGAAGGGTCCGCCGGCTTTATCAACGGCGGCGTTTTGCACAGCACGCTGCAATCACCCAATTCGGCACCAGCCATTCAAATGTTGCATATCTTTCAGCCGTCGATGCTCGGCGATCCCGCGGGACGCCTTCAAAAGCGCTATATCAATCCCTTGCTGCAATGTCGAGGCGTCGATGTGCTCAAATGGTCGCCCACCAACCCCGACGATATGCCCTTTATCGATTTGCTGAAGAGCTCCTTTAGCCACGACCTTCAACGGCCGCAGAACGAGATGGCGCTTCGGAATAGCTTGTCAGAGCTCTGGATTCAGATTTACGCCAAGGCCGAACCGCTCTTTTCCTCCGACGGCGCCTCTTGGATGACCGGCCGCGACGTACAGTTCAAGGCAATCCTGGACTTTATCCGCGCAAACTATGCAGCCGCTATAGATGTGCCCCAGATGGCATCTGCAGCCGGCGTAAGCGAAAGAGAGTGTTACCGCATTATCGAAACTTGTGCAGGAACGACCCCGGCGGCATATCTGCGCGCATACCGCGTAAACCGTGCTTGCGAACTTTTGGCACACACCACGCGAACGGTCCAGACAGTCGCGCGCCAATGCGGCTTTGCGACAGCAAGCCATCTTGGCCAGGTATTTAAAGAACAAATGGGATGCACTCCTTCGAGCTATCGAGCAGCGAGGCAGAATCTCGATAGCACTAGGCAGAAATCCCGCTAGCCTTTCTTCTGTCACCGCATCAAACTTGCAGGCAAACAACAGAGAGGAGCAATCATATGAAGCACTTTGACCATATCGTATTTGACGTTGATGGGACATTGGCAAATACAGAAGAAAGCGTGCTGTCATCGCTTGGCCAGATTATCCAAGAAGAAACCGGCAAAACGCTCCCCCGACACGAGCTTGACTTTGCCCTCGGCATACCCGGCAAGGATGCCCTTGAGAAACTTGGGGTCTACTCGCAGGCAACGTTGGATCGCTGGTGCCAAGTTGCCGCCAGCTTTAAAAGCACCATCAGCGTGTTTCCAGGTTTGCTTGAAGTCATCGCAACACTCGCCGATAGCGGCTGCAAACTTGGCATCGTCTCCTCACGTGCGCGCGACGAATACGCAAAAGAAATTGCACCCCTTGGTTTCGATAAGTATTTTGAGCACATCATCCTTGTCGAAGACACAACCGAACATAAACCCGCACCCGCACCCATGCTCGAATATCTCCGGCGTACGGGCGCGAATCCTGGCAACGTCGTCTACGTTGGCGACACCGTCTACGACGAACAATGCGCAACTTCGGCAGGGGTCAGTTTTGCCAGAGCGGCATGGGGATCACACCAAGACATCCCAAACGCCACCTACAACCTCAAAACCCCCAACGACCTGCTAACCCTAACAACCAAGTAACCCCCGCGCCCCACCCTTTCAGCCCCAACACCACAAGGGCGATTGAGCAGGACGGTTTGGGCGGGTCCCCGTACTTAGTTTCCAAAATCATTCCACAGCGCGAAGTCTTCTTATTATTTTCAGACCTAACGCCACAAGGGCGACGACCTCGAGAAGGTCAACTTGGGAGGGACGAGGGCTTAGTTCCCCAATCTTTCCGCAGGGGGCAAAAAGCCTCGCCGCACGAAGTGCGCAGCGAGGCTTTTTGCATGCCCGAGGACGATTGGGGAACTAAGCCCTCGTCCCTCCCCGGGATATGTAGCGAGTCGGAGTACCCTTGCTGTTACTCTGCTTTGCCCACAGAGTTGAGGTTGGTCATGCGGATCTTAACCAGCTCGGTGATCTCACGCATGCCCTCCTTGGCCGGCTTCTTGGGATCGAAGCAGGCAGGGTTCTCGGCCATGTAGGCCATGAAGCCCTTGGTGTAGGCCTGACGCAGCTCGGTGGCGTAGTTAACCTTGCAGATGCCGTTCTTCACAGCCTCGGCAACCTGCTCATCGGGCACACCGGAGGTGCCGTGCAGAACCAGCGGCACGTCGACGGCGTCGCGGATAGCCTTGACCACGGACTGCTCGATGTGCGGATCGCTCGTGTACACACCGTGGCTGGTGCCAACGCCAATTGCGAGGGAGGTGCAGCCGGTACGCTCGACGAACTCCTTGGCCTCGGCAGGATCGGTGTAGGGGCTCTCGCCCTCAACCGCGGGACCGTCGTCCTCCTTGCCACCAACCTTACCGAGCTCGGCCTCGACGGGCACGCCCATGGCGCGGCCAGCGTCGGCGACGGACTTGGTCAGGGCGATGTTGTCCTCGAAGGACTCGTGCGAACCGTCAATCATGACAGAGGTGTAGCCCGTGCGGAAAGCCTGCATGCAGCGGTCATAGCCATCGCCGTGATCGAGGTGCAGAGCGACGGGCACGGAAGCGCGCTCGGCGGCAGCCTTGACCATGCCGTAGAAGTAGTCCAGACCAGCGGTCTTGATGGTGCCCGGGGTGGTCTGCATGATGACGGGGGACTTGGTCTCCTCGGCAGCGGCCAGAACGGCCATAACAAACTCGAGGTTCTCGACGTTGAAAGCACCAACAGCGTAGTGGCCGGCCTGAGCGTCCTTGAGCATCTTTTCGGTGGTAACAAGTGCCATGAGCGTTTGCTCCTCTCCCTCGCCCGCATCTGGACATCGGGCGTAGTTGTTCACAAGGCGTTTTACCTTGCGTTTTGCTGCGCTCATTGTATGAAATTCAGCAGCTTTGCACGTGCGAGATATTGAGCCCATGCAGGTCAATACAGTCATTTTTGAAAAGCAAACGGAAGAAATATGAGCCGAGTGAACATGTTCGATATTGAATTTTGGGCGTTCAGCGTCTTTCTTTTATAGAAAAGATAAGTAATCGAAAGGTATTTTCTTACTCAAAAAGAAAATGAACGAAAATAGAGTCAACACAATTCCTGCAAATTTCAGACGATGATGGAGCAAATATGGCCCACGCAACAACCCGAGCTTTCGCCGACGAGCGTCGTTCCGCCATCATGGAGATGCTCGATCATAATGCCTCGGTGCAGGTAGCAGAAATCGCCCAGACCTTTGGCGTGTCCTCCGTCACCGCCCGCGCCGACCTGGACGCGCTCGCCGAAGCAGGCAAGCTGCGCCGCACGCATGGCGGTGCCGTATCGCTCCACAAACGCCTGACCGTTTCCACGCAGGATCGCCGCATCAATGTCAACGTCGCCGCCAAGCAGGCCATCGCGCAAAGCGCCATCGAGCTCGTCAATGACGGCGACACGTTGCTCGTCGACTCGGGCACCACGGCGCTCGAGTTCGTCCGGCTCCTCGATCAACGCGACGGTATCACCGTCATCACAGCAGACATTACCATTGCCGATTACATCGACGAGAGCATGCCCTCAGTCGATGTCGTCATGCTGGGCGGGGCGTTGCGCAAAGGCCATCGTTATTTGTACGGACCGCTCACTATGCAAGCGCTCCAAATGGTCCATGCCGATCTTGCCGTCATGTGCCCTGGCGCTTTTGTCCCCAGCTGCGGCTTTACGACCGACTTTCCGCAGATGGCCGAGACCAAAGCGGCTATGGTCGGTGCCGCCCGTCAAAGCGTCGCCCTCATGGACGCCAGTAAGGTTAGCGGACGCGGCATGTACCGTTTTGCCGAGCTTGCCGACGTTGACACCATCGTGATGGACCGTGATCCCGACGATGCCGTCGCCACATCGATCGCCGAGACCACCGACAGTGCACGTCCAGTCCTCATCATCGCCGGCGCTTAAACAAAAACCACCACAAAGATGCCTTTGTGGTGGTTTTGCTCGTTAAAAGCGAAATATCGCTACTTGGACAGCTCGTCGGCGAGAACCTCGATCTGAGCGCGCGAGGCGTCGTTGAGCGAGCCCAGCACGGTCACCTTGTTCTGCGCTAGGGTGATGTCCTTCATGCCCTCGAGCTCCTTGGTCATAACCTTGGCAGCGGTGGGCGCCCAGGAGCCGGCCTCAACGAGCGCCACCGTACGGTTCTGATAGGCGTGCTCGACAAGCGTGTGGATAAAGGTGCTCATGAACGGGAAGATCTCGCCCTGATAGGTGATGGAGGCGAGCACCAGACGGTCATAGCGGAACGCATCCTCAACGGCCTCGGCCATATCATCGCGAGCCAGGTCAAAGACGGAGACCTTCTGGCCGCGAGCCTCAAGCGCTGCGGCGAGCTCCTCGACGGCAGCTTTCAGATGCCCATACACACTCGCATAGGCGATCGTGATGCCCTTGTCCTCGGGCTGGTAGCTCGACCAGGTGTTATAGGTGTCGAGGTAATAGCCCAGGTTCTCGGTCAGTACGGGGCCGTGGAGCGGACAGATGATCTGGATATCCAGATCGGCGGCCTTCTTGAGCACGGTCTGCACGAATTTGCCGAATTTACCGACGATGCCAAAGTAGTAGCGGCGCGCTTCGCAAGCCCAGCCTTCCGGGTCCTCGATGTCGTTGGCGCCGAACTTGCCAAAGCCGTCGGCACTAAAGAGCACCTTGTCGGTAGACTCGTAGGAGAAGATCACCTCGGGCCAGTGAACGTTGGGAGCGCCGACAAACGTTAGGCTGTGACCGCCCAGATCGAGCACGTCGCCCTCTTTGACGACCATCTTGCGCTCGGGGTAGTCGGTGCCAAAGTAGTTGACCATCATGCGGAAGGCGCCCATGCTAGCCACAATCTGGGCCTGGGGGTAGCGCTCCATAAAGGCAGCGATGCCGGCGGAGTGATCGGGCTCCATATGATGGACGACCAGGTAGTCGGGCGTACGACCATCGAGCACGGCCTCGAGGTTGCCGAGCCATTCGTCGACAAAGCCAGCGTCAACCGAATCGGCGACAGCGATTTTATCGCCCAAGATAACATAGCTGTTGTATGCCATGCCGTTCTCGGACACGTCGTACTGGCCCTCGAACAGGTCAATGTCGTGATCGTCGACACCGATGTAGCGGATATCCTTGGTGATCTCCATCAGGCAAAGCCTCCTAGATAGACAAAAGAACCCGTCTATCATAACACTCGCCTTCATAGCCACGGCTATCTGTCAGCATCCTTATCGATTGGAATTTAGGCGGAATATATCGCCGTTTACCTGCGCAAACTATGAGCGTGGTATCGCCGTGCTATGTCGAATAATGAGCTGGCCGGAAATACGAATGGCAACGGTTTTGCCCGCCGTACCCGCCTCGGGAACCGCATGCTCGAATACCTCGCGTCCGCGCTGATGTAGATCAAATCGCACGGTCGTGAGCTCGTTGTGTGCCACAAAATCATCGAGCGAATCGTCGACGCCCACCACGCTCACGTCCTCGGGCACGCGCAGACCGCTATCGCGCAGCGCTGCAATCGCGCCATTTGCCATCTGGTCGTTTGCCGCATAAATCGCCGTCATGGTGCGATCGTGCTCGGCCAGATACCTGCCGGCTTCGTAACCGCTGTTGGCAGACCAGTCACCCTCGAGCGGCTCTACCGGCTCGATGTGTTTACGCTCGAGTGCATCTTGCCAACCGGCGCGACGAAATTGCTCGTCGACCGAGAACGACGGGCCGCCAATATAGCGAATCTGCTCGTGCCCCAGCTCAAACAGGTGATCCATAAGCAATAGCGAGCAGCCGTAATGGTCGGAATCGACCGTGGTCACGCGCGGATGCGCGTACATGGTAACGATGACCGTGCCAATGCCCGGCAGTGGATCAAACGTCTCAAAATCAGGCGCCATGCGACTCATGCCGATAATGATGCCGTCCACCGGTAATGCGGCCATACGACGCGTGGCCTCGGCAAGCGAAAACTCCTCGGTCTTGGACATCTCGACCAGCGTGATGGCGCAATTATGCTCGCGAGCAGCGCTGGCGATGCCGTCAATCATTGAGAGGTTGCCAAACTTGGTGACATCGTTGATGCATAGGCCGACCGAATGGTAACGGCCGTCGCGCAGCGAGCGACCGGCATAACTCGGACGAAAGCCGAGCTCTTGCATAGCGGCCTGCACGCGCTGGCGCGTCTGCTCGTTAACGTTGGGCAAGCCGTTGGCGACGCGCGAAACCGTCTGCTGCGAAACGCCAGCAGCGCGGGCGACGTCGGCCATGGAGACCGGACGCGTACCTGTATCGTTGGACGGGCGCCTTGCCACAGGATCACCTTCACCCTTGCGAGATTTGAATAGCGTGAATGCCGGCCCGGGCAGAAATACATCCCGCGCCGAGGCCCGCTATCGTCGGACGCATGTTAACGTACTCTACTTTTTCTATCTGCATCTCTTCTGCTTTATAAGTCCATACGGCAGTACCGTTCACGGCTGAATTTCTACCGATTACCAGATTCTCAAAAAGTGACAAGCGTTGTGTTATGAGTACGTTAACATAGCCCGTAGCGTGCGGTATCGTGAATACTTGGTTCATGCCGCTTCAAGTTGTTAACGTACTCATAACGACGCAAAACCCACCCGGGCGCGCCAAGGAAAGGACTCCCATGACCACCCCCGACGAAAAGACATTCGCCACGCTCACCAAGCTGTTCGAGGAGGAGTTTGGCCCCATCGGCGACCGCCAGGTGCTCTACGTGCACGCGCCCGGGCGTTCCGAGATCAGCGGCAACCACACCGACCACGAGGGCGGTCACGTTATCGCCGGCTCGCTCGATGTCGCTGTCGACGGTATCGCCGTGGCAACCGACTCCAACAGGATTCGCGTCGCCGACGAGGGCTATCCTACGTTTGAGATCACGCTCGACACGCTGGATGTTCAGGAGTCCGAGAAGGGCACGTCCGCAAGCCTCGTCCGCGGCATGGCACACGAGATTGCAGCCCTTGGCGTTGAGCCCCACGGCTTCGACTTCGCCTTCACCTGCTCCGTCCCCTCGGGTGGTGGCCTTTCCAGCTCTGCCGCCGTCGAGGCCGCGTACGGTCGTGCCATGGAGACGCTCTGGGGCGCGCCCGCCATTGAGCCCGTCACGCTCGCTCAGATGAGCCAGCGCACCGAGAACAACTACTACGGCAAGCCCTGCGGTCTGATGGACCAGGCCGCCGTATGTCTGGGCGGCCTTACCTACATGGACTTTGAGGACCAGGCTCAGCCTAAGACCCAGAAGCTCGAGCTCAACTTTGAGGACCACGGCTATGCGCTCGTGCTCGTTAAGGTCGGCGCCGACCACGTGGCCGCCACCGATGACTACGCCGCCGTTCCGCGCGAAATGCAAGACGTCGCCGCCGAGTTTGGCAAGGTACGCCTGTGCGAGGTAAACGTTGCCGATTTTGACGCCAAGCTCCCCGAGCTGCGCGCCAAGCTGGGCGACCGCGCCTGCCTGCGTGCCGTTCACTACTGGTACGAGAACGGCCTGGTCGATAAGCGCTGGGCGGCCCTGAACGCCGGCGACATTGACCAGTTCCTGGTCCTGACGCGCGAGTCCGGCGCCAGCTCTGCCATGTACCTGCAGAATGTTGTTGCCAAACTGGGTGCCGAGCAGCCTTCCATGTACGCGCTTGCTCTTGCCGAGCATGTGCTCGACGGCCGCGGCGCCGTCCGTATTCACGGCGGCGGCTTTGGCGGTACCATCCAGGCCTTCGTGCCGCTCGATCTGGTCGACACCTTCATCACCAAGATGAACAGCTGGCTGGGCGAGGGCTCTGCCCGTCACTACGCCATCTCTGACAAGGGGGCTTACGCGGCATGGCTGTAATGACTGACGTGCGCGAGGCCGCGCAGAACCTGATCGAGTACGCTATTCACCGATCGATGATCGGTCAGGACGATCGCATCTGGGCATACAACACCATTTTGGAGTGCATCGGCGCCACGGGTCCCGCGCTCGACATGGCTTGGGCGCTCAAGACCGAGAAGATTTCGCTCTTGCACCCCGATACACTCCCCGACTTTGACCTGGAGGGCACGCTTGCCGCGCTTTCCGAGGCCGCCGTGGCCAACGGTGCTGCCGAGGACACGGCGTCGGGCCGCGACCGCATCGCCATGCGCATCATGGGCGGGCTCATGCCGAGGCCTTCGGTTGTAAACGAGGAGTTCAACGGACGTATGGGCGTCCACGAGCCCCGCGCCGCGACCGACTGGTTCTACGGCCTGTGCTGTGACGCCGGTTACGTGCGCCGCGCCGCCATCGCGCGCAACATCAAATGGAGCACTTCCACCAACTGGGGTGACCTGGAGATCACTATCAACCTGTCCAAGCCCGAGAAGGACCCGCGCGACATTGCCGCAGCCGGCGCCGCAAAGAACACGGGTGAGAAGTATCCCGCCTGCCAGCTGTGCATCGAGAACGAGGGCTATCCCGGACGCTCCGCCGCAGCCGACGGCGGCGCTCACCCCGCCCGCCAGAACCTACGCGTTATCCCCATTCAGCTCGACGGCGAGCGCTGGGGCTTCCAGTACAGCCCGTACGCATACTTTAACGAGCACTGCATTGCTATGAGCTCCGAGCATCGCCCGATGCACGTCGACCGCAAGGGGCTGACCTGCCTGCTCGATTTTGTGGACCTGTTCCCGCACTACTTTATTGGCTCCAACGCCGACCTGCCCATCGTGGGCGGCTCGATTCTGTCGCACGACCACTTCCAGGGCGGCGCGCACGAGTTCCCCATGATGCATGCCGCCGAGGTCTCGCAGTTTAGCGTGCCCGGCTTTGACCAGGTCAGCGGCACCGTGTTGCAGTGGCCGCTTTCGGTGCTGCGACTGCGCTCGCACGACCGCGCCCAGCTGCTCGACGCCGCCGAAAAGATTATCCTCGCTTGGCGTGAGTGGACCGATGAGTCGGTTGGCGTCGTCGCGCGCACAGCCGACGGCGTTGCGCACAACACCGTGACGCCCGTCATCCGCCGCGTCGACTCCCGCGGCAATGCTGGCGGCGAGATCTACGAGGCCTACCTGGCGCTTCGCTGCAACATCACGACCGACGAGCATCCGTTGGGCGTTTTCCACCCGCATGCCGAGTATCACCATATTAAAAAGGAAAACATCGGCCTGATCGAGGTCATGGGCCTGGCCATTCTTCCGCCGCGCCTGGTTCCCGAGCTTGGCGCTGTCCGTGAGCATCTGCTGGCAGCCAAGGTCGATGCCAGCTACGACCTTGCCGGTGCGCTCGAGGGCGATGATCTTTGCCGCAGCCACGCCGCATGGGCTGAGGACGTCTTTGCCCGCCGCGCCGACGAGCTTACGGCCGACAACGCCATCGATATCCTGCACGAGGAGGTCGGCGTGGTGTTTGGCCACGTGCTCGACAACGCCGGCGTCTTTAAGTGGGACGAGGCAGGACGTGCCGCCCAGCAGCGCTTTATCGACTCGCTGTAGCACACGAGCTCGAACGCACGCACTTAACAAATAGCGCCTACACGACCACGGCGCCCGCCGGCAACATCGCCGACGGGCGCCGTTTTCTGATGCAAGGGTAACTAATTTGCACCAAAACAAGGAGTGTCCCAAACTGCCGGCAAAAAAGGAACGTCCCCAGGTGCCGACCTAAACCCACACATTATTCGATGGAAAAACGTGGATGCCGACCACATTATTCGATGGAAAAACGTGGTTTACTCCCACATTTTTCGATGGAAAGACCAAAACGATCTTATACTAACCATGATAGTTAGGAGGCAGTATGCAGCGACAGCTAATGGACGAACTCATCGCTTGGAAATCTAGGGCAAACCGCAAGCCCCTCCTGCTTAAGGGGGCCCGCCAGACGGGAAAAACCTGGCTTCTCAACGAATTCGCAGGGCGGCAGTATCAAAACGTCATCCGTTTTGACTTTATGCTCGAACCGGGCGCACGCTCGCTGTTCGACGGAAGCCTTGACCCCAAACGCATCATCTCCCAGATAGAGCTCCTGCGCGGCCAGACCATAACGCCGACAGACACGCTCATCATCTTCGACGAAATCCAAGAGGCACCGCGTGGCATCACCTCGCTCAAATACTTCAACGAGCTGGCGCCGGAATACCATATCGTGGCAGCCGGCTCCTATATGGGGCTCGCGCTCCGACGCGAAAACGAGTCGTTCCCCGTCGGCAAGATCGACCAGCTCACCATGCGCCCCATGGGGTTTGTCGAGTTCGTTCGTGCCGTCGATGGCGATCCGCTCGCAGATGCCATCCTTGCCGCAGACATGGACCTGCTCGCAAACGTTTCCGAAAAGCTCGAGCGCCTGCTCAAGGAATACCTCGTTGTCGGTGGCATGCCAGAAGTTGTCTCCGCTTTCGCCGCCTCCCACGATTTCATCGAGGCCCGCAGGCTTCAGCAGCAAATCATCGAAGCTTATGAATCCGATTTTGGCAAGCATGCGCCAGCCCGCATCGTCGAGCGCATGAGGCTGGTTTGGAAATCCCTTCCCGGCCAGCTCGCAAAGGAAAACAAGAAGTTCGTCTACGGCGCGCTTCGTCCCGGGGCGCGCGCACGCGATTTTGAGGAAAGCCTCCAGTGGCTCATGGACTATGGAATCGTTCATAAGGTACCACGTGTTTCCGCCCTAAGAGCACCGCTCACAAGCTACGAGGATCTCTCGGGCTTCAAGCTGTTCTGCATCGACACCGGCATCCTCGGAGCACTCTCCAGCCTCACGCCAGCCATTGTTCTGAACGGGCCCGCTGTTTTTACGGAGTTCAAAGGCTCGCTGACCGAGCAATACGTCGCACAGGAGCTTTTGCTCCAAGGCAAAACTCCCGCGTATTGGTCATCCTCCTCCGGCAATGCAGAGACTGACTTTGCCATCGACCATGCGGGGACCGTGCTTCCGCTCGAGGTCAAGGCGGCAGAGAACCTCAAAGCAAAGAGCCTGAGGATTGCCTGCGAGAAGTTCAAGCTCGAGCGCTGCGTGAGAACATCGTTAGCGGCATATAGAGACGAGGGCACGCTCGTCAACATTCCGCTCTGGGAGATTGGGCAAATCGACAAGCTGGCATAGGCGCTGTGGAGGGGGGTGCCCCGTAAGGAGTGTCCCAAACTGCCGGCAAAAACGGAACGTCTCTATCTGCCGCATTCCCGAAGCAAGGCAACGCCGATGTTTTGGCAACGGCAGCGAGCGGGCCGCATTTGAGGCAAGGTGACGTGAAACGAAAGGGCGCTGACCTTCCGGTCGCGCCCTTGAAGTTGAACGTCAGATTGTCCAAATACGGCCCGCGCAGCGTCGGCAGGTTACGGCGTTTGGTAAAACGCCGTAACCCTAAAGCTCCGTTACTTCAACGTTGTTGTAGATCTCGTCCCAGCGGTCCATGACCAGGTGGCCGGTCTTGGGATCCATGGCGTTGAGCTTGCCGCAGGTATTGGCGGTCTTGAGCACCGTGACGTCGTCGGCACCAGCCGCAATGGCATGCGCAAAGCCGGCGATGGTCGAGTCACCGGAACCCGTTGCGTTCACAGCCGCAATCGCGGGCGTCTTGGCGCGGAACGCGCGGCCCTCATGGAAGCCCACCGAACCGGCAGCGCCCATCGAAACGACAACCCAGGGAATACCGGCAAAGCGGTCATCGGCGGCAAGCGCCTCGCGCAGGGCATCGACATCATCGGTCGTAAAGGACGTACCCAGCAGGCCGTTAATCTCGGTCAGATTGGGCTTTACGAGCTCAGGCTTAGCGTCAGACTCCAGCGCGGCCTCCAGCGATGCACCCGAGGTGTCAAGCAGCACCTTGGTGCCCGCCTCCTCGGCGATCTTGACGAGCTCGGCATAGTAGCCGGCATCGACGCCACGCGGCAGCGAGCCCGAAAGCGTCACAACGTCCGCCTTCGCTGCAAGCTCGGCAAACTTGGCCGTAAAGGCCTCGAGCTCGGCCGGGGCGATCTGCGGACCGCTCTCCAGCAGCTCGGTCTGATTACCCTCGTGCAGGATATTCAGGCAAATACGCGTCTCACCGGCGATGGGCACAAAGTCGTTCTTGACGCCATCGGCATCCATAAGCTCGGCCATATAGGCACCCATGTGGCCGCCGAGCAGACCGGTCGCGAGCACATCGTCGCCCAACTGCAGCAGCACACGGCTCACGTTGAGGCCCTTGCCGCCAGCGGTCTTTTCGGGCGTCACGCGGTTAACATCGTCGATGATCAGCTTGTCGAGCTGATAGCGCGTATCAATCGACGGGTTCATGGTAACGGTCAGAATCATGTTGAACTCCTGTTCCGGGGCGGCATAACCCGCCCCAAACATACGATAACTCGTTAAAGGATCTCGATCTCAAAGCCGCGAGTAACGGTCTCTCCCGGCTTGGCCACCAGGCAGCCACGCTTGTGCTCCAGAATATCGTCCTCGTCGGAGCAGGTGGACAGACCACCCCACGGTTCAACAGCCACAAAGTCGCCCTCGGGCTTGCTCCACACAATCAGGTACGGCATATCGGGGAACGTCAGGCGCACGCCCTTGTCCTCGGTTTTCTTGGTGAACGTAACCACACGGCTCTCCAGCACGTCGAAGATGGTCTCCGCGAAGCCGAAGAGTTCGTGAGTAAGCGGCAGGTTCTGGCCGATCATGGGGTTCTTGCTGCGATGCTCAACATCAATCAGGCCCGTCGAGGGAACGGCAGTACAGAGCTCGGTGGCCTCACGCTGCTCAAAACGGAGCTCGTAGTCGTCATAGGACTCGCCCTCGTCGAGCGGGCACTTAAAGCCGGGGTGGCCGCCCACAAAGAACGGCATGTCCTCGGTGCCCTCATTGGTCACCTCGTAGGACACGTTCACCTTTTCCGAATCGATCGTGTAACGAGCAACGATCTTAAACGGATACGGGTACTGCTCGAGCAACTCGGCATGGTCGGCAGAGCTTAGGCTCAGCGCAACCATGTTGTCGCTCTGTTCCTCGAGCTTCCACTCCTGCTTGCGCGCAAAACCGTGGCGGGCGAGCTTTACCTCGCGGCCGCCCATGGTCATTGCGTGACCGTCACGAAGGCCGCCGCAGATCGGGAAGCAAATGGGTGCCTGGCCCGACCAGACCGCCGGGTCGCCCTGCCACAGGTACTCGCGACCGTTGGCTTTAATCGAAGTGAACGATCCGCCAGCCGTGCTCAGTGCCACACGAATAGAACCGTTATCAAGAACAAACTCCATGGGAATCTTCTCCTTCACATATCATCTTGCACGATCCATTGCGAACGCCGTGCCTTTAGCACAAAGGTAATGAGGCGGCGCCGCACGCAAAAGAACAATGCACGCCAAGCCAATTGGGCTGATAGAAAACTGGCCCGCGCCCCATTACAGAAACGCGAGCCGTCAATTGAAAAGCTGCAGAATGCCGAGTACCGCCAAGAGCGAAGCACACAAGCTCAGCAAGCAAACGTGTTATCGGAGCAACTTGCCGTACCAGAACGCTTCGCAACAACAGCGGTAACCCCACAGGCACCCTCAACGTCAGCGAGCGTCGCGCAGCGTCGACCCGTTACGCGGTTTGGTAAAACCGCGTAACCTCCTTAGTCGTGGTATTCGCCGCGGTCCCACTTCTCGAGGAACTCGTCAAAGAAGTGCGGGTCAGCCTGAGCCTCGGCGTCGGCCTTATTGCAGGCGTCGATCTTGGCGATCAGGGCATCGTGCTCGGGGGTCTTCTCGTAGGGCTCCTCCAGGAAGGCAAGCATGATATCGGCCATCAGGAACTCGCCGGTAATCTTGCCGCCAAAGCCCACGATGTTGGCGTTGAGCTCGCGACGGGCATACAGGGCAGAGGTCATGTCGCGAACCAGGGCGCAGCGGGCGCCGGGAACCTTGTTGACGGCGTTGGTGATGCCGATGCCGGTGCCGCACAGGGCCACGCCAAAGTCGGCCTTGCCGCTGGCAACAGCCTCGCCCACGGCCTTACCGTAGATGGGATAGTGCGTACGGGTGTGGCTGTAGGTACCGCAGTCGAGCACCTTGTAGCCAGCCTGCTCCAGGCGGTCGGCCAGATAGATCTTCTCGTCCGTAACGATATGGTCGCAACCGATTGCGATGGTCTTCTTCATCAGAACGTCCTTTCGTCTGAATTCACAAGTTGAGGTAGAAGTTCGAGTTCTCGGTGGCTCTCGTTAGGCCATCTTGTTGAGCATGTCGACACGGATCTGGTGACGGCCGCCGGCGTACTGGGCGCGCAGGAACTCGCGGGCGATCTTCTTGGCGACCTCGGTGCCCACAACGCCCGGGCCCATGGTGACCATGCGCGAGCCGTTGTGCTCGCGGGTCATGTAGGCGGAACGCTCGTCGGAAATGTTGGCGACGACCATGCCCTTGATCTTGACGGCGGCCATATAGGAGCCGACGCCGTACTTATCGAATGCGAAGCCCTGGGAATCCTTGTGCTCCAGCAGGTCCTTGGCAACGGCGGTCGCGGAATCGACAAAGTCCGCGGCAGGGGTCTCGGAATAGTCGACGACCTCGTGACCGTCGGCGATGAGCATCTCCTTGATGGACTCCTTCATCGACATACCGTCGGCATCGGAAGCGATTACAACCCTCATGACATCCTCCTTGAGAGATACGCAGGTGCGTAGTTTCTGTTTGGAAGTGTTGAATCGCGTTCAGGTCCGGGCATCTGAATGTGCGGTTCTTCACTGTTCATGTTTATTTGAACACATTCGAACAGTAACTGCAACAACTATTTGTTTATCTTTGTTCTTTTTTGAACAAATACCGTTCACGGATGATTGCTGACCGTTTGAGCCGGGCGCGGACGCAGCGACCATGTGTTCAACAAACAAAAGGGCGACCGAGAACGCGTCTCGGCCGCCCTTCGGCGGTATTCCCCGGTATATACAGCTGTTTTAGCTACTCGGACTGCCCGCCCTTTTTGGCGTGCTTGGAAGGAGCACTCAAGAAACGGCCCGTCAAATAGTTCGCCGGGCCGGAAATATCGATCCCCAGCAGCACGTGTCCTAGCCATAGGAACGCCACGAGCACCAGCAGCGGGATAACGCACGAGGTCACGATCATCACGATGACGCCTTCAATCAGATCGGTCACCTGCCGCACGATCTCATCGGTCATCTGCTTGGCGCCGCTGGTCACCGACGTAACAAGGCTCGATGCCCCATCAGTCAACTGCTCGAGCACGTTTTTGGACTCCGTGGCCTCGGATTTTTTCTTGTTCGATTTTGAGCTGGTCTCGGCTGACTTGTCCGTGGTGTCGGCCGCGTCCGCAGCGTCCGCAGCCTTTTGCTCAGCTTGCTCAATACTTACGCGATACGTTTCATCGACCTTCTGCGACACCCATACGCTCGCGGGCACGAGCGCCATGCCGATCACGGCAACCACCAGCACGCGCGTCGCCACACGGCGCAGGACAGCGCTCGTGCTCCAGCGCCCGTGAATGCCGAGCGACACCGCAAAGAGCGCCAACGCAAACGGGATTAAGATGCCCAGGCCAACCGACCACAAAATCGTGAGCAAATATTTCTCTAGGTATAGCACGGCAAGCACGATACCAAGGTTGCCTGAAAGCTGCGCGAGCTGCTCGGCAACCGGCGTTCCCGTATCACCCGGCAGCGCGGTAATGCCCGCAGACAGCGCCACGCACGAGGTCGTGAGCGCCAGTACGTTTCCTTTCTTTTGATCGATGACCTCGATGGTGGAGTCCCAAGTTTTGGTATCGGCGAAATGCGGACGAGCCACAAAGCCCGACAGCAGCGCCAGCACCACGAGCGCAACGATAAAGCCAATCTGCAGCTTTTTGTTTGCGCACACGACATCGGACAGACTGGGCTGCAGCTCGGTTACCGTCGTGTGCTCGGTTATCTGGACAGGACGCCCATGAGCCATCTCGTGCGCGCCTCTTTTTTGTATTGACCCGTTATCCGGCATTTGGATACCTCCTCAGTCCGGCGTTTAATGCGAAAGGAAGTATACCCACCGAGCAAAAATCGAACGGGAGGACGAACGGAGCGCACCAAGACTGTCCCCAATGACTAGTCGTTTAAGAACGTCCCCAATGACTATATTTCACCGCAACTTGGAGGAGGACAGAAAAAGCCCTGCCGCGGGTAGCTGCAGAGCTTTTGGAAGGGGACTTGGTTGTGAGGGCTCGTTAGGCGAGCTTGGCCTCGAGCTCGGCAATGCGCTTGTAGGCATCGATGGTAAAGCGGGCCTGCTTCTCCAGGATCATAGTGGTCATGAGAGTGTCCTGAGCGTGAGCCATGATGAAGGTCATCTCCATCTCGCCACCGCCGGCCTCCTGCGAAAGCAGCTTGGTCTGCGTGTCGTGGGCACCGATGAGCGCATCGCTGGCATCCTTGTGCAGCTGCTCGGCCTTCTCAAAGTCACCCTCGCGAGCAGCATCGAGCGCTGCAAGCAGATCGGTCTGGGCGTCACCTGCGTATGCGACGATCTCGAATCCAACCATCGAGATTTCTTCTTTGGTTGCCATGTTGCGTTCCTTTCACATATGAACCAATGGAGAGCATCGCGTCCGGGCATACGCGCTGCGTTGTGTATGACAGAAACAATAACATTCAAACAAAAAAGAACAGCGCAAAACGTAATTTCGAGCTATGAACGGTCACTTTTCGACCGTGAACGGTTTTTAAACCAATTTAAACAATATCGAACACAATTAGCGGAAACCCAAACAGACCCGCGCCCTAGCGTACATCGCGCACCGTATCGCCCTCGACGAGCACGCCCGGAAACAGCATGTGCTCCACACCGGGTTCAACGCCCTCGGCGCCGGCAATCTTGTCAACCGCCCACATGCCGACGCGCTTGTTGTCAAAGCGCACCGTGGTCAAGCGACAATCGGGCACGATATCGCCCAGGCTGTCATCAACACCCACCACGCTCACGTCCTGGGGCACGCACTTCCCGCGCGACTCGAGCCCACGGATGCAGCCATATGCCATGGCATCGTTGGAGGCATAAATGGCCGTGCAGGTCGGATCATCCGCAAGCGCCTGGCCGGCAGCATATCCACTCTGCGCCGTCCAGTCGCCACGCACGAGCTGCGGGGGCTCAATGCCATGCGCACGCAATGTCTCACGCCAGCCTTCCTCGCGCCGCATGCCCGAAAGCGAGCGCTCGGGACACGAGATAAAGTGCACAGTCTTGTGTCCCTGCCCCAGCAAATACTCGACCACCTGGCGCGAACAATCGAACTGGTCGTTATCGACCGTTGAACAGAGCGGGTGCTCCAACATCGTAACGAGCACCGTCTGCATGCCGGGCAGCGGCTCGAAGGTTCCAAAGTCCGCCGGCATGCGGTTCATAATCACAACCATGCCATCCACCGGCAGTGCGCTCATGCGCGACGATGCGCTCTCGAGGGTATACGGATGCCCGTCTACTTTAGTGAGGGTGATGGCATAGCCATGTTTGTCGGCCGCTGCGGCAAAGCCCTCCATACGGTCGAGATTGCCGGTGCCGGTAATGTTGAACATGGCGACGCCGACGGTCTTAAACTTGCCACGGCGCAACGATCGACCGGCAAAATTGGGGCGATACCCCAGCTCGCGCATGGCGGCACGCACGCGTTCCTTGGTCTCGGGGCGCACGCTGGGCGAATCGTGCACCGTACGCGAGACTGTCTGCTCCGAGACGCCCGCGAGGCGCGCTACGTCTTTGACGGATACCGATTTTTTAACAGCGGCCATAGGTCGATCTTTCTATGTCAACGATGCCATTGGTGGCACCTTGCGCAGTCAAATGAAACGTCTTCAAGTATATCCAACGCCTCCCCCACCATACGTTCACCACCCAAAACCTACCGTTCACCGACATTTTTGCTTCCCCGAACGGCTTTTGTCTACCAAATGTTAACGTTGCCATTGTGCAAACACAGAGCCACCGGGCGGCTCAAACGTTTACGCGTAAGGAATCGACGGTTCGCAGGCACAGGAACCACTGGTTCGCGTCTTTTTTTGTGTCGCAAAATGGCAACGTCAACATTTTGGCAACCGGACGCCAAAAGCTACCATCGTTGCTAACCCACCGACTCTTAGGAGCATTGCATGGAGCAACTCATCGCCATCATCGAAAAGGGCCAGCCCTTTTTCAACGCGATCGCCCGCAACAAGTACCTCAAGGCGATCCGCGACGGCTTTATCTCCGTCATCCCCATCATCATCTTCTCGTCCATCTTCTGCCTGGTAGCCTCGGTCCCCAACATCTGGGGTTTCTACTGGCCCGATGACATCAACAACGCCCTGTGGAAGTGCTACAACTACTCCATGGGCATCCTGGCCATCGCCTGCGCCGCCACCACGGCCAAGCACTTCGCCGACGCTCAGAACCGCGATCTGCCCAAGAACAACCAGATCAACTTCATCTCGTGCATGTGCGCGGCCATCATCGGCTTCTTGCTCCTTTCGAGCGACACGATCGCCACGGACGCTGCCAGCGGCTTCAACACCACCTACCTTGGTTCCAAAGGCCTGCTGACCGCCTTTATCGCTGCGTTTGTGACCGGCATCATCTACAAGTTCTTCATTAAGCGCAACATCACCGTCAAGATGCCCGAGCAGGTTCCGCCCAACATCTCGCAGACCTTTAAGGACATCATCCCCTTCTCCGTCTGCATCACCGTCTTTTGGGTCTTTGACATCGCCTTCCGCGCTGCTTTTGGCTTCTGCTTTGCCCAGGGCGTCATCCAGGTGTTCCAGCCCCTGTTCACCGCTGCCGACGGCTACATCGGCCTCGCTGTGATCTACGGCGCTATGAGCCTCTTCTGGTTCGTGGGCGTCCACGGCCCCTCGATCGTCGAGCCCGCCATCGCCGCCGCCCTCGTTGCCAACATGACCGACAACCTGGCTGCGTTCCAGGCCGGCCAGCACGCTTCCGCTGTCCTGACCCAGGGTGCCCAGTACTTCGTCGTCTGCATGGGCGGCACCGGCGCCACGCTCGTCCTGGTCTTTATGTTCTGCTTCCTGGCCAAGTCTCAGGAGATGCGCGCCGTCGGTAAGGCCGCCATCGTCCCCGTCTGCTTTGCCGTCAACGAGCCGCTGCTGTTCGCCGCGCCCATCGTGCTCAACCCCGTCTTCTTTGTCCCGTTTGTCTTTGCCCCGATCGCCAACATCTGGATCCTCAAGATCTTTATCGACTTCTTGGGCATGAACGGCTTTATGTACACCCTGCCTTGGACCGTCCCCGGCCCCATCGGCACCATCATGGGCCTGGGCTTCCAGCCGCTCGCTTTTGTGATGCTCGCCCTTATCCTGGTCGTCGACTTCGTTCTGTACTACCCGTTCTTCCGTGCCTATGACGCCCAGAAGTGCGCCGAGGAGGCCGAGATCTCCCAGGAGGAGCTCGCCGCCAAGAACGCCGAGAAGGCCGCCAAGCTCAACGATGCCTTCCAGGGCAAGGCTGACGCCAAGAGCGTTGCCGCCGGCGCTGCTGCCGAGGCCGTGAAGGCCGACTCCCCCGCCGCTTCCGCAGCACCCGCTGCCGAGACAACGACCGCCAGCGACCTCAACGGCAAGCGCGTGCTCGTGCTCTGCCAGGGCGGCGGAACCTCGGGCCTGCTCGCCAACGCGCTGGCCAAGGCCGCCAAGGAGCGCGGCATTAACCTCGAGACCGCTGCCGAGGCCTATGGCAACCACGTGGACATGCTCCCCGACTTTGACCTGGTCGTCCTGGCCCCGCAGGCCGCAAGCTACCTGGCCGACCTGCAGAAGGACTGTGAGCGCGTGGGCAACAAGTGCGTCGCCTGCCGTGGCAAGCAGTACATCGAGCTCTCCCAGAACGGCGACAAGTCTCTCGCCTTCGTGAGTGAGCAACTTTCGAAGTAAGTAACGCCCAGGGCCAGCCGACCATCCAAGACCGGCTGGCCCTTCGATTTAGACGATTGGATCATCATGTCCGTTAATCCTGCTAGCGTCACCAACCCGCCCGCGCAGTTTCCCGAGGACTTTGTCTTTGGCGGCGCCACCGCTGCCTACCAGGTAGAGGGCGAGACCCGCACTCACGGTAAGGGCAAGGTTGCCTGGGACGACTTTCTGGAGGCCCAGGGGCGCTTCTCCCCCGATCCCGCTTCGGACTTCTACAACCAGTACCCCGTCGACCTGGAGCTGTGCGAGGAGTTCGGCATCAACGGCATTCGCCTCTCCATCGCCTGGAGCCGCATCTTCCCCAACGGCACCGGCGAAATCAACCCCGAGGGCGTCCAGTTCTACCACGATCTCTTCGCCGAGTGCCACAAGCACCACGTTGAGCCGTTCGTCACGCTGCATCACTTTGACACGCCGCTTCCCCTCTTTGAGAAGGGCGACTTCCTCAACCGCGAGACCATCGACGCCTTTGTGGACTTTGCCACCTTCTGCTTTAAGGAGTACGCCGACCAGGTGACCTACTGGTTCACCTTTAACGAGATCTGGGCCGACGCCTCCAACACCTACATCGAGGGCACCTTCCCCGGTGGCGTCAAGGCGCATCTGGCCGAGGCCTTCCAGTGCGAGCACAACATGATGCTCGCCCACGCCAAGGCCGTGCTGGCCTTCCACAACGGCGGCTTTAAGGGCAAAATCGGCGTCATCCAGTCGCTGGAGTTTAAGTACCCGCTCAACGAGAACGACCCCGCCGACATCAAAGCCGCCAACAACGAGCACGTGCTGCAAAACCAGTTCTTGCTCGACGCCACCTTCCGCGGCGACTATGCGCCCGACACCCTCGAGTGCGCCAACCGCCTGGCTGCCGTCTCGGGTGGCACCATCGAGATCCTAGACGAGGATCTCGAGATCATGCGCGAGGCCGCGCTCTACAACGACTACCTGGGCGTTAACAACTACCAGTGCCGCTTCTTGAAGGCTTACGACGGCGAGAACGACCTGCACCACAACGGTACGGGCGAGAAGGGCACTGGCCGCTGGCGCGTTAAGGGTATTGGCGAGCATGTGAACAAGCCTGGCATCCCCACCACCGACTGGGACTGGATCATCTATCCCGAGGGCCTGTTCGATCTGCTCGTCTACATTAAGCAGCGCTACCCCAACTACAAGCAGATTTTCATCACCGAGAACGGCATGGGCTACAAGGACCCCTACAAGGACGGTTTTGTGGACGACCAGCCGCGCATCGACTACATCGAGCAGCACCTGCGTTGGCTGCTCAAGGCCATGGAGGTGGGCGTCAACGTGGGCGGCTACTTCCTGTGGAGCCTGCAGGATCAGTTCTCCTGGACCAATGGCTACAACAAGCGTTACGGCTTCTTTTACGTTGACTTTGAAACCCAGAAGCGCACGCCCAAGGCAAGCGCCTACTGGTACAAGCACGTGGCGCAGACCCGTCGTCTGGACTAGTGGCTGGCGGGGTTGCCCGCTCACACAACCTGTCCCCATTTCTCAGCCGGGGGCGGCACGTCACACGGCGCGCCGCCCCCGGTCTTTTTGTTTTTGGGCTGGTCGGGAGCCGTTTGTCTCGATCTGTAACATCTAGCCGAGTTTTTTGGTCCTAGCTGTTACAGATTGAGACGAACAGGATTGCTCTTTCCGAAGAATCTAAATCTGTAACACGTAGCCCGCTTTTGACCGTCTACCTGTTACAAATCGAGACAAACGGAGTAGGACCTAACCCCGTATGTCCCTAACAGTCGAGCGTTCGACCAGCGTACTCGGCACATGAATCGCCTCGATAGACGAGCTCTCTCCAATCGCCGCCTCAAACGCAAGCTTACCGACACCGCGCAAATCAAATCGCAGCGTCGTCAGTCGATTGTGAGGAACAAGTCCCTCGAGTGCGTCGTCGATACCAACCACGCTCACGTCGTCGGGCACGGACAGGCCCGCGTTCTCGAGCGCGGCGATAACGCCCAGCGCCATCTGGTCATTTGCCGCAAGCACGGCAGTCGGCGCCTGCGACCCGCCGGCAAGCACCTCGGCCGCAATCCGCTCGCCCATGGCGTACCCACTGTCCGCACTCCAATCGCCACGCAGCATCGGAGCGGCATCGACATGAGCACGACCCAGCGTATCGCGCCAACCGGCCTCACGAAAACGCGAGGAAATCGAGTTTTCCGGACCCGCCACAAACCGCATATTCGAGTGACCATGTTCCAGCAGATAATTGGTCAACAGCTCGCACGAACCATACTGGTCGGAGTCGATCGTCGTGCAGCGCGGATGCGCATACATGGACAGGATGACCGTTCGCACTCCCGGCTGGGGAACAAACTCCTCAAAATCGGGAGCCATGCGGTTCATGTTGAGAATCATGCCGTCGACGGGTCGCTCGACCATGCGGCGCGAGGCATCGGCAAGTGCATAGGGCTTGTCGCCGCCCATCTCGATCATAGTGACGGCAAAATCGTGCTCGCGCGCCGCTTGCATGATACCCTCGAGCGTCGCCAGGTTACCGACACGTGTGATGTTGTACATGCACAGGCCAATAGAACGATACGACCCGCCGCGCAACGCCGCTCCAGCAAAATTGGGACGAAAGCCCAGCTCTTCCATGGCGGCCAGCACACGCTTGCGCGTCTTTTCCGTCACGTTGGGCATACCGTTGACCACGCGAGACACAGTCTGGCGGCTCACGCCAGCGAGCGCCGCAACCTCTGCCGCGCTCGCCGAACGACCATTCCTTGTCTGCTGATCCATGCCTTCCACGCTAACCTGCTTCCCAACTATTCCCCGCGCCCATGGCGCATCGTACATACATTGATAACGTGCTCATGATACCCGAGCCATATACCACAACATGAAAACTTCTGTCAATCAAAACCGCTTACCGAACAAATACAACCGTTCGCGGCTGTTTGAAGTTGTTTTGTTTCTATACATCCCAGCCGGATGTTAACGTGCTCATTGTCAAATATTCACGTGCTCATTTTGGTTCTAATCATTTTAAGATAGTGTTTATCGGGCTTTTTCACCGCTGAACGCTAACCAGGGAGCCTCCTGAGCGCAAACGCACAATATCGAACAGCGAGACGAGAGGGTGTATGCATATGTCTTTGCTAAACCGCGTACAGCAGCTGCCGAAGGGCTTTGTTTGGGGCGCCGCAACCGCCGCGTACCAAACGGAAGGTTCCACGAAGGTGGCAGGCAAGGGTAAGACCATGTGGGACGATTACCTTGTCGCCCAGGGTCGCTTTTTGCCCGACCCGGCCAGTGATTTCTACAACCGCTACGAGGAGGATATCCGCCTTTCTGCCGAGCATGGACTCAACGCCATTCGTGTGTCCATCGCCTGGACCCGCATCTTCCCCAACGGCGACGATGCCGAACCCCTCGCCGAGGGCGTTAAGCACTACCACGAGCTGTTCGCCTGCTGCAAAAAGTATGGCGTCGAGCCCTATGTGTCCCTGCATCACTTTGACTCCCCCGCCGCCCTGTTCAACCAGGGCGACTGGCTCAACCGCAAGACCGTCGACGCCTATGTGCGCTATGCCGAGTTCTGCTTCCGCGAGTTCCGCGAGGTCAAGAATTGGTTCACCATCAACGAGCTCATCAGCCTCTCGCACTCCCAATACATCCAAGGCAACTTCCCGCCCAACCATCACTTTGATGTGACGAGCGGCATCCAGAGCCAGCACAACGAGCTCGTTGCCCACGCCCGCGCCGTCAACCTGTATAAGGATCTTGACGAGACCGAGCACCTGGGCGGACGCATTGGCATGGTCAACGTCCTGACGCCGGCATATCCTGCCACCGACTCGCCCGCCGACCAGCACGCCGCCGACCTGTACAACGCCTTCTACACCGACTTCATCATGGACGGCGCCTTCCTGGGTCACTACTCCGCGCGCACCCTCTCACTCATCAACGAGATTCTGCGTGCCAACAACGCCACACTTACGGTTGAGGACAGCGACATGGAGGAGCTCGCCAAGGCGGCGCCCCGCAACGATATGTTCGGCCTCAACTACTATCAGTCGGCGTTTATCGCCGCCTACGATGGCGAGTCAACCAACAGCTTTAACGGCACCGGAGACAAGGGCACCTCGTGCTTTAAGTTTAAGGGCGTCGGGCAGCAGGTCGATATGCCGGGTATCCCCACCACCGACTGGGATTGGCTCATCTACCCGCAAGGCCTCTACGACACGCTCAAGCACATCAGCGCCACCTATCCCAACCTCCCCGTCATCTATATCACCGAAAACGGCCTGGGCCACAAGGACCCCGAGCCCGACGCAAACGGCATCGTCGCCGATCCCGAGCGCATCGACTTTGTCGACCAGCACATGGAGAAGGTGCTCCAGGCGCGCGCCGGGGGCGTCGACGTCCAGGGCTACTTTATCTGGAGCCTGCAGGACCAGTTCTCGTGGGCCAATGGCTATAACAAGCGCTACGGCCTGTTCTACATCGACTTCGACACGCAAAAACGCTACATCAAGCAGTCGGCACTCTGGTACAAGGAGCTCGCCGACACTATGGCGGACGCGCAGTAGCGCATCGCCTCGCTTTCCCCCGAGAAGGGAGCGGCCCTATGCGATACAAACCCAGCCGCTCCCCTCTCTCCCCCTGGGACCGGCCCCGCCTGCACCCGGGCTTTTAGCAAGCGGGAGACCATATAGGTTTTCAACGTCCATGCCATTAAGATTTCATGCAAAGAGGAGCGTGAACTATGGAATCGATCGTTAAGTTCTTGGAGAAAGGTCAGCCGTACTTCGACAAGGTCTCTAAGAACATCTACCTTCAGGCCATTAAAGACGGCTTTTTGGCAGCAATGCCCATTATCCTGTCTTCTTCTGTCTTCCTGCTTATTTCGACCCTGCCGGGCGTTGTCGCCACGGTCGGCGGCTTTACGCTGCCCGACTGGTGGAACGTCGACGTCGTGAACTTCTGCAACAAGGTTTACAACTTCACGATGGGCGTCGTGGGCATCATGGTCGCCGGCACCACCGCAAGCGCGCTGACCGGCTCCAAGAACCGCCGCATGCCTGCCGGCAAGGCCATCAACGCCACGAGCACCATGGTCGCCGCCATGTGCGCTATGCTCATCTTGGCCGTTACCCAGACGAGTGCCAAGATCGACGGCGCCGATGTCTCGGTGTTCTTTACCGACAACATGGGCACCAAGGGCCTGCTGAGCTCCTTTGTCGCCGCATTTGCCACGGTCAACATCTATGCCTTCTGCATTAAGCGAGACATCACCATCAAGCTGCCCAAAGAAGTCCCCGGCGCCATTGCCCAGAACTTCCGCGACATCTTCGCCTTCAGCTTCTCCATCCTGTTTGTCGCCGTCATCGACGTTATCTGCCGCACCTGCTTGGCCGTCCCGTTTGCCAACGTCATCTCCACGCTGGTGAGCCCGCTGTTCGCCGCTGCCGATTCCTACGCCGGCCTCGCCCTCATCTGGTTCATGATCCCGCTGTTCTGGTTCATGGGCATCCACGGCCCCTCGGTCGTTAAGCCTGCCCTCAACGCCGCGCTGTTTGGCAACATCACCACCAACCTCGCCACGCTGCAGGCCGGCGGTCACCCCGCCCTCGCCCTGACCGAAAACTTCGGTAACTACATCGGCGAACTCGGCGGCACCGGCGCCACGTTCATTGTCCCGATCATCTTCCTGCTCTTTATGCGCTCCAAGCAGCTCAAGGCCGTCGGCAAAGCCTCTGTCGTGCCCGTGATGTTCGCCGTCAACGAGCCGCTGCTGTTCGCCGCGCCCATCATCCTCAACCCGTACTTCCTGATCCCGTTCCTGTTTGCCCCCGTGGCCAACGTCCTCATTGGTAAGTTCTTCATCGACTTTTTGGGCATGAACGGCTTTATCTATGCCATGCCGTGGGCACTCCCCGGACCGATCGGCACCTTCATCGACACCAACTTCCAGCCGATCTCTCTGGTCCTGGTTGTCGTCCTGCTGGTCGTTGACTTCTTGATCTACTACCCGTTCTGCAAGGCCTACGACAACGTCCTGTGCAAGCAGGAGGCCGAGACCCTGGCCGAAGAAGAGGCCGAGGAGACCAAGGCCGTCAAGACCGCTGCCGCCCCCGCCGTTGAGGCTCCTGTTGTCGAGACCGCTTCTGCCACTGAGGCCTCCGCAGCTCCGTCCGCCCTTAAGGGCAAGGATCTGAGGGTTCTGGTTCTGTGCGCTGGCGCCGGCACCTCTGCACTGCTCGCCAACGCGCTTAAGGAAGGCGCCGACGAGCTGGGCATCGACATTACCGCCAACGCCGGTGCCTACGGCAGCCACTACGCCATCATGGACCAGTACAACGTCATCGTCCTGGCTCCGCAGGTTCGCACCTATTACAACGAGATGAAGGCCGACACCGACCGCCTGGGCATCACGCTGCTGTCGCCCAAGGGCAAACAGTACATCGACCTCACTAAGGATCCCAAGGGTGCCGTCGCCTGGATCGAGGAAAACCTCGAGGCATAAGACGCTGACACCACCTGCCGCTTGCAGACAATAAATGGCCCGTGCATCGATGTGTGATGCGCGGGCCATTTTGTTTAGACCGCACCCGTCCTCCTGTTCATCTCAATCTGTAACATCTAGCCGAGTTTTTCGGTCCTAGCTGTTACAGATCGAGATGAACGCACAGGCCAAGCCGAAAATCTCAATCTGTAACATGTAGACCACTTTTGACCGTCTAGTTGTTACAGATCGAGACAAACGGAATAGGCCGAGCACGTCTACGCCCGCAAGTCCTTTACGCTGGAACGCTCGACCAACACGCCCGAGACGAGCGTACGGCTTCTGGAGCTCGGAGCTTCCAGACCCGCGACGACCTCGTTGAGCGCACGGACGCCCAGCTCGCGGTGGCGAAACTTCACCGACGTCAGAATCGAGTTGGGAATCGTCTTATAGAGCTCATCGTCGAAGCCGATCACGGACACATCATTGGGCACACTGAGCCCTTTGTCACGTAGAGCCATCATCACGCCGTTTGCCATGCAGTCGTTAGCAGCGAGGACCGCCGTGCAATCGGGCTTATCGGCAAGCACAAGGCCCGCGGCATAGCCACTATCCGCATTCCAATCGCCTTGCAGAGGCTCGGGCGGCTCAATGCCACGCGCCTCGAGTGCCGCACGCCAACCTTTCATACGGCACTGGCTCGACAACGACTCTTTCTTACCAGAGACGAAGTACACGTTTTTATGCCCGTGGTTCAAGAAGTACTCGCACGCCATGCGCGCGCCGCCCTCTTGGTCGTCACTGACGGTGGAGCAGGTAGGATGTTCCATCGGTGTGATAATCACCGTCTTGAGGTCTTTCGGTGCCTCAAAAGTATCAAAGTCATCGACCATCTGACGCAGGTTGAAGATCATGCCATCAACAGGCAGCTGCGACATCCTACGCGCCGCTTCGGCAAGGGTCATCTTCTCCCCCGCCCGCTTTTTGATCATCGTGAGCGCAAAGCCGCGTTCTTCGGCGGCATCTGCGATACCGTCAATCATGTCCACGGCACCGCCCGACAAGTGGAACAGCACCACGCCAATGCACCCGTAACGGCCCAACTTGAGCGAACGCGCGGCAAAGTTGGTTCGAAACCCGAGCGCCTCCATTGCGGAATGAACCTTATCGCGTGTCGACTCTCGCACGCTATCGGGCTCGTTGATCACACGCGAAACCGTCTTGAGAGAAACACCCGCAGCAATCGCCACATCGTTCATTGAGACATTTTTCTTGTCCATCGTTGCCACTACTTCTCCAGTCGGTTTTGCATCGCTTGCTTTTTGCGTTCTAGCATACACTACCTGCCCGACTGACAAATCAACCGTTTACCGGACAATATCGACCGCTCACCCGTATATCCTTGTTGCTCTTCCAAAAATGTCTTACGTTGTCATTAACGAAATGACAACGTTGTCATTTCGCAATGCCTTCCTTAAGCAGGAAGGTTTCCGGGCAGTCCTGACCATCCATCGACGACCAGTTCCATCCACATGCATCGCGCATCAAGTAGCAAAGGAGCTCTATGGACGCCATCGTAAAGATGCTCGAAAAGCATCAACCGTTCTTCGAGAAGATCTCGAGAAACATCTACCTCCAGGCCATCAAAGACGGATTCCTTGGGTGCATGCCCATCGTCCTTACCTCTTCGATCTTTCTGCTGATCGCCACCCTTCCCGGCGTAGTTGGAATCACGTTGCCCCAGCCGCTCATCGACTGGTGCAACAAGCTGTACAACTTCACCATGGGCGTCATGGGCATCATGGTTGCCGGCACCACCGCCAAGAACTTTACGGCTTCCATGAACCGTCGCATGCCCGCCGGCAAGGTGCTCAACGACGGCTCCACCATGGTTGCCGCCCAGTGCAGCATGCTGCTGCTCGCTGTTACGCAGTTCACCACCAAGTTCAACGGCTCCGAGCTTTCTGTCTTCGATTGCACCAGCATGGGTACGCGCGGTCTGTTCTCGGCCTATATCGCCGCGTTCATTACCGTGTGGGTCTATAAGTTCTGCGTCTCGCGCGATCTGACCATTAAGCTGCCCAAGGAGGTTCCGGGCGCCATCGCACAGAACTTCCGCGACATCATCCCCTTCGGTGGCGCTGTCATCATTTGCGGCATCATCGATGTGGTTGTGCGCAACCTCATGGGCGTTCCGTTCTCCGAGCTGCTTATCAAACTGCTCTCCCCGCTCTTCACTGCGGCAGAGACCTACCCCGGACTCATCCTTATTCAGGCAGCCACCGCGTTCTTCTGGTTCATCGGTGTCCACGGCCCTTCGATTGTCCAGCCGGGCATCGACCCCATCCGTCTTGCCAACCAGGCCGAGAACCTGCAGGTTCTGCTGGCCGGTGGCCACCCCGCCCACTCCCTCACCTTTAACATGTCGCTCGTGGGTGAGTTCGGCGGCACCGGCGCCACGTTCATCGTTCCGCTTCTGCTGATTCTCTTTATGAAGTCCAAGCAGCTCAAAGCCGTCGGTAAGGCCTCGATTGTTCCTGTTGCCTTCGCCGTCAACGAACCGCTGCTCTTTGGCGCGCCCATGATCCTCAACCCCTACATGCTCATCCCCTTTGTTGCCGCCGGCTGCGTCAACGTAAGTGTTGCCAAGTTCTTTATCGACAACGTGGGCATGAACGGCTTCTCCTTCGTGGTGCCTTGGGCTACCCCTGCCCCCATCGGCATCTTCATCACCACGAACTTCCAGCTTATCGCCCTGGTATTTGTCGCGATCATCATCTTGCTGGACGCCATCATCTACCTGCCGTTCTTGAAGGCATACGATAAGCTGCTCTGCGACCAGGAAGCCGAGCGCGCCGCCGAGCTGGGTCTCGAGTCCGATGGTGCTGCCACCATCGCCGCCAGCACCTCTGCGCCCGCTGTCGAGCAGGCTACCGCTTCCGTCGAGACGACTGTTGCCGCCGCCGACAACAAGCCTGTCGTCGATCAGCCCGAGCCCGCTGCCGATGCATCCGCCAAGAAGGATGTCGATGGCCTGAAGGTCCTCGTCCTGTGCGCCGGCGCCGGCACCTCTGCCATGCTCGCCAACGCCATCAAGGAAGGTGCCGCACAGACCGGAGAGAACATCGCTTCCTCCGCAGGCGCCTATGGCCAGCACACTGCCGTCATGGATCAGTACGACGTTATCGTGCTTGCCCCGCAGGTCCGTAGCTACTACAACGACATGAAGGCCGACACCGATCGCCTGGGCATTAAGCTGCTCGCCCCGCGCGGCAAGGAATATATCGACCTTACCCGCGACCCCGCTGGCGCCATCAAGTGGCTCCGCGAGAACCTCGACTAGGTTCCTCCCTCTGTTGGTGCCCGGATCCCCAGTTCGGGCACCTCTCCCTATTCGAATCCCACAGAAAGGATGACTCATGACCAACCCCATGCAGTTCCCCGACGGCTTTGTGTTTGGCGGCGCCACCGCCGCTTACCAGGTTGAGGGCGAGACCCGCACGCACGGCAAGGGCAAAGTGCCCTGGGACGATTTCCTGGCAGCTCAGGGTCGCTTCTCCCCCGATCCCGCAAGCGATTTCTACAACAAGTACCCGGTCGATATCGACCTGTGCCAGCGCTTCGGCATCAACGGTATCCGCGTCTCCATCGCTTGGAGCCGCATCTTCCCCAACGGCACTGGCGAGATCAACCACGAGGGTGTCGCCTACTATCATGAGCTTTTCGCCACCTGCAACAAAGCCGGCGTTATCCCCTATGTCACGCTCGATCACTTTGATACGCCCGAGGCCTTTTACCAGGACGGCGGCGAGGGCTTCCTGACGCGCACGACGATCGACGCCTTTGTCGAGTACGCCAAGTTCTGCTTTGCCGAGTTCACCGAGGTCAAGCACTGGTTCACGTTTAACGAGATTCCCGCAACCGCCGAGGGCAGCTTTATCGTCGGCAACTGGCCGCACGGCGAGAAGTATCGCCTGGACAAGGCCTTCCAGCTCATGCACAACATGATGGTGGCCCACGCCAAGGCTGTCGTCGCCTTCCATGAGGGCGGCTTTGAGGGTGAGATCGGCATTGTCCAGAACCTGGAGCCCAAGTATCCCCTCGATCCCAACAGCGCTGCCGACTGCGAGGCCGCCCGCATGGCCGACGTCATCAACAACCGCTGGGTACTCGACGCCACCTTCCGTGGCCACTATGCAGCCGACACCATGGAGGCTGCGACCAAGCTTGCCCATATCGCCGGCGGCGAGCTCGACGTCCGCGACGAGGACATCGCCGCGCTGACCGCCGCGCTCCCCTACAACGATTGCCTGGGCGTCAACACCTACAAGTGCCAGTTCCTGCGTGCCGCCGAGGGCGAAAACGACATCAACCACAATGGCACCGGCGACAAGGGCTCCTCGCGCTGGTTCCTCAAGGGCGTGGGCGAGTCATGCGTGCGCGAAGGCGTTCCCACCACCGATTGGGACTGGATCATCTATCCCGAGGGCCTCTACGACCTGCTGCTCCGCATTAAGAACGATTACCCCAACTACAAGAAGATCTACATCACCGAGAACGGCATGGGCTATAAGGACGACTTCGAGGACGGCTTTATCGATGACGCCCCTCGCATCGACTACATGCGTCAGCATCTCGCATGGATCCTCAAGGCAATCGACGGCGGCGTGAACGTCGACGGTTACTTCGTGTGGTCGCTGCAGGACCAGTTCTCCTGGACCAACGGCTATAACAAGCGCTATGGCCTGTTCTACATCGACTTTGAGACCCAGAAGCGCTATCCCAAGGCGAGCGCGTACTGGTACAAGAACGTCTCGGAGACCGGCCTGCTTATGGCCTAACTTTTGCCGCATACCCCCTGTCGGCCGCATGCGAATCCCTCCACGGGTTCGCATGCGGCCTATTTTTTTGCTCGGCCCGTGCAGGCCGTTTGTCTCGATTTGTAACATCTAGCAGGGATTTTCAATCCTAACTGTTATAGATTTAGACGAACGGGCGACCAGGGCTGAAAGATCTCAATCTGTAACACGTAGCCCACTTTTAACCGTCTAACTGTTACAGATCAAGACAATAAGATAGTCAAATCCGAACTTTCCAAGCAGTTATGAACCATGGTTTCCAGTTTTCGGTATCACGAACATACTTTCGGTATCATTTAATGGTATTATGATATCGAAAGTATGTTCGTGATACCGAAAGGAGCCGCATGCGCCAGTTCGATTACACCACAGTCCCAGCGGAACTCGAAGCAACTCCAATCACCAACCTCCTCCTCTCGATACGCGAGCATAAAGGCCGTCAGCTTGCTCTGAGTCAAGTCAAACCCGAGCTTCTATCGTCCCTAATGGAGGAGGCTAAGATCCAAAGCACCCGATCCTCCAACGGACTTGAAGGAATTGTTACCACCCAAAAAAGACTCAAAGCGATCATGGCGTATTCCGCCAAGCCAAGCTCCCGCGCAGAGGAAGAAATCGCTGGATACCGAGATGTGCTGTCGCTTATTCACGAGCAACACGATTCCATTCCAGTAACGCCATCGGTCATTCTGCAGTTGCATCGTGACCTCATGGCGCACACGGCAATCTCGTATGGAGGCCATTGGAAAGATGGCGATAACGAAATCGTCTCCATTGACGATCAAGGTAATCGATTTGTGCGCTTTAGGCCCCCTTCGGCTCTAGCAACCCCGGGACTTATTAAAGAAGCCTGCCAGTCCCTCAACGATGCTTTATCTCGCCAAGTTTGCGATCCCCTCCTTATATCGCTCCGCTTTATCTTCGATTTTGTTAGCATTCATCCCTTCAACGATGGTAATGGCAGGATGAGCCGGCTCCTTACAACGCTGCTGCTCGAAAAGACTGGATACGATGTTGCGCGTTACATCAGCATCGAACGACTTATTGAAGACAACAAAGCGCTTTACTACAACGCCCTCGCTGCAAGCTCCACTGGATGGAATGAAAATCAAAACACCGAAGTACCCTTTATCCGTTTCATGCTCGGAACAACCCTGGCCGCCTACCGACAGCTCGAGCAGCGTACCTTAATTGAATCAAGCACTCGTCCCATGTCGAAGCAAGCGCGCATCGCTGTTCTATTTCAACAGAGACCCGGCGTCATTAAGAAATCCGACATCCGGTCCAGCTGCCCCGATATCAGCGAGGTAACCGTTAAACGAACCCTCGGCCAGCTTGTTAGTTGCAGCGCAATCGAAAAAACAGGAGCGGGTCGTTCGACGGGCTACATACTCAAAGACGTCCATGCTCTAGAACTATTCTTGCAAGCCACAATACCCGATGGCGAGGCCGCAATAACAAAAGAGGCTTCAAAGGATAAGCTCCTTGAACGTGTAAACCACGCCGAGGATGAAAGCAGAGAAGGGCTCTATGAAGACTACGATTCATTCTCAAGGGACATAAAGACGAGATACGGAGTCTAGTCATATCTCAGAATAGCCTAATCCTTGTTGCCCAAAGTTATTTGCGCGTCATTGTGAAGCGGTAACCCCGCGCTGGCAAGGGCAAAAGTCCTCCTGCTGCGCTAGCTAGCAAATGACCTGCGCGTGTTCCTCGATGGCGGCACGGTCCTCGGCGGCAATACCCGGCTCACATACCACGGCGTCCAGGCTGTCCAGGCGGCAGAAAGTGTAGAAGTCGCGCCTGCCCATCCTGCTGGAGTCGGCAATCAGATAGCGCGCATCGGCCTTGCTAAAGGCGAACTGCTGGATGCGGCCCTCGTCCATGTTGGACGTGGACACGTCGCCGTCCAGAATGCCGTTGGCACCGATAAACGCCGTGTCAATCCCTAGTGCGCGCAGGGCATCCTCGGCCATGGGGCCCACAAAGGCGGCGGTGCGGCGACGGTACATGCCGCCCACCGGGCACAGCTCGCAATCCTCGCGCGCCTCGAGCAGGCTAAAGGCCGAAAGCGAATTGGCCACATAGATGGAAGACAGTTTGTCGGTGACTCGGAGAGCGCCAATGCGATCTCACGACGGTTGCGCGCATTGTCTCAATTAGATACTCAACGAAATACGGCCCCGCAGCTCAATAAGCTGCGGGGCCGTACCATACACCGACGAATCAACGACGAAGTGCATCCACTATTTGGCCAGCTCCTGAACGATCCAGTCAATTGCACCTTCGGGATCGTTGGTAAGGTCGATATACTCCTTGCCCCTTGTGGTGAGCAGTTTAATTCCAAGGCGATCGGTATCGGCCTTCATAGCGTCATAGTACATGCGTGCCTGGGGCGCCAGAACAATCACGTTGTACTGATCCATCGTCTCATAGTGGCTTCCGTACGCACCGGACTGAGAAACCAGATCGATACCCTTAGCAGCGGCACCTTCGCGAAGAGCATTTGCCAAGAGAGTCGAAGTGCCGGCACCCTGGCAAAGCACAAGCACGCGGATCTGCTCCGCCTTGTCCTTTACCGCCTCGAGAGCTTTTGCGACATTTTCCTGTGCGGCAATAGCATCTGCATCCGAGGTTCCTGCAGTCTCCTTTGCAGACTCTTCCAAACAAAGCTGATGGTCATACGCCTTGCAGAACGGATAGTAAATCACAAAGTCGACGACCAACAGCACTGCCATCAATACGAGAGAACGCAGATCGAGACCCGTGGTGAGGAACGCACCAATTGGGCCGGGAAGCGCCCACGGCATGGTATACATGGGGGCGTTCATTCCAATGACGTCAATGAAAAATTTACCGATAATGGCGTTGACCATAGGAGCCACTAGGAAGGGCACGAACATATAGGGATTGAGAACAATCGGCATACCGAAGATAACGGGCTCGTTAACTCCAAAAATCACCGGGATAATCGATGCCTTGCCCATGGCTTTAAGCTGCTTGGAGCGCATAAACATGATCAGGATAATAGGAACGATGAACGTGCAGCCAGAACCGCCCAGACCGCCGATGAAGCTTGTAAAGTCCTGCGTGAGAGCAATTGACGGGTGTCCACCTGCTTGGAAAACCTCAAGATTGGTAACGGTATTGCCGTAGAGCGCAGCATTGATCGGACTCATGACAACCGAAGCACCGTGGATACCCATAAATTGGAAAAGCGCGACCGCGCCTTCGATAAGCGCCATGCCAGGATAGGTGTCGACCGCGGAGAACAGCGGCGAGATGAGAGCGGATACCAAATTGGCGAACGGCACAGCAAGCAGCTTGCGGCTCGCAAGATCGATAAAAGCGCACGCAAGGATCGAAAACCCAAATGCAAAGATATCGCGAAAACTCTGCGCAATAGAGCCAGGGACCTCTTTGGGAAGCTTGATCGTCACATTATGGCTAATGCACACCTTATAGATATTAACGGTCAAGAATGCGGCTACGAACGCAGCGAGAAAACCCTTGGTTCCCATATAGCCGGTTTCAAAAACAGATGTATCTGCTCCGCCAATCGAGACAACATCGTTCGTCACCGATAGCAAGAGCATGCCGCACATGGCACAAACCATGCACGAGGTGGGGTTGAGAGATTTACCCGAAGGCATGCGACGGTTCATCGACATGGCAAGTGAGCTCGCCGTGGTGCCGGCCACCATAATGCCAAGAAGTCCCATGGTATATGCATAGATTTTATTGAAGAAATCCAGCACCTCAGACGGAAGCGTGATGCCTACATAGGCAGGGAGCGTCGAAAGAAGAAGGAACAGGCTCGAGAACAGCACAATTGGCATATTCGAGAGAAAGCCATCCTTAATCGCCACCAGATAAATGTTCCTCGAGATTTTGTCGAAGAGGGGCTGGTGTTTTTCAAGGAATTTGACGATAGCGTCCATAACACATCCTTTCATGATTCCCGGGCACACAACGATTTATCCGGACTCAACCGTCGTCGTCCCCGTTTGTATCCACTTATGTAAGTGAATACGTTCTTGTGCGAAATGTAATATCATTTGCGCGATTTGTCATAACCAATTCTTTTTCCGCTTTGTCGATATGTCAAGAATTCAAATACTTATTCGGTGAACGGTAGTTGATTAATATAATGTTTTCCCAGCTAAAGGCTATTTTTTCCGAGCAATACAATAAGCTTGCAACCGTTCACCGATTGGATATAACATATTGAATATATTGTTGTAACAATATTAGAGACAATGTCACAAGCCTGTCGTTCTAGTCAAAGGAAGTAACAATGCCCAAACGATTACTGAACATGTCCGCATCCGATTTTGCCGCCACGTCATCCATGGATCTAAAACAGGCAATTCTGGCTTCCGAGGGACGTACCATCATGGCGGAAAACGTACCCTCTTCCCAATTTCTCGGCGGCGTTACTAATGCAGAAATCGAACGTGCCGCAGGTGCCGACCTGCTTCTGTTTAACGCGCTCGATGTGTTCGATCCAGTTATTGCCGGTATTCCAGATGATCTCAATGAAAACCCGGTCACTTGGGTGAAGCGAGCATGCGGAAGGCCCATTGGCGTCAATCTGGAGCCAGTTGATAACGAGGCAGAGATGTCTGAATCCCGAACGGAAATCCCCATGGGTCGTCGCGTCTCTCCCAAGACCTTAGAAAAGGCTAACGAACTCGGATTTGATTTTATCTGCCTGACGGGCAACCCTGGAACCGGCGTCTCCAACGATGCAATCGCCCATTCGATTAAACTCTCCAAAGAGCATTTCAATGGCCTGGTCATAGCCGGAAAAATGCATGGAGCGGGCGTTGCGGAACCTGTCATGACGCTCGAAATTGCGCGCAAGTTTGTTGACCTCGGCGTCGATATCCTTCTCGTGCCAGCCCCCTACACCGTCCCTTGCTTCCAAGAAGCAGACCTGCGCGCCATCGTAGACTTTGTACGATCCCACAACGTAGGCAAGTCAATTGAAGAAAAGGTTCTCGTCATGGCGGCGAACGGAACCAGTCAAGACTCCTGCGACAGCGAGACCATTAAGAAAATAGGCCTTGCAGCAAAAGCCGCTGGCGCTGACCTCCAACATATCGGGGACTCCATGAACGGTATTTGTCTGCCCCAGAATATCTTCACGCTTGGACAAGCCCTTCGTGGCTACAGGCATCAGATCGTCATGCTGAGCCGTTCTGTGATACGTTAAGGTTGTTGCGCTCAAGCTATATCCCGACCACGGCAATCATCAGATACCACCAACATGCAAACTGAGGCTCCAATGCTCGATACACACGAAAAACGGCCACTCTATTTACAGCTCACCGACGCGCTGCTCAAGCAGATCGTCGATGTATATCAAGCAGACGATAAGCTTCCGACAGAAATGGAACTTTGCGACGAATACGCCGTAAGCAGAACAACCGTCCGACTTGCCATGAGTGAGCTGGAGCGTCGTGGAAGTATCTATCGAATCCAAGGTAAGGGATCGTTTGTTGCACCGAACCGCGTTAGCGAGCTCAATTCACTTTTAGACTTTGACTTTGCAAGCCATTGCGATGGTGTTGATCCGGATACCATCACCAAACATTTCGGCGGCCGCACATCAGGTCGTCCAATTTCCGTAATGATGCTCCAACAATTTGGATGCCAAAGTCGCGATGAGATTCAGCGTCTTGAATTGACCTACGAACTTGAAGGCAGCTTCATAGGCGCTGATACGTTCTTCATTTCAAAGTCGCACGTTCCGAATAATCAGTTAGATTTTCAGGCATTTAGCAAGATCATGGACGAGTTGTCCAAGTCTATCCAATCTGTTAGGGAAAGCTATAGAGCACGTCAGCTTAGCGATTCCGAAGCCAGCAATTATGGTGTTGCAAAACTTCCGGTCATCGAACTAACTCGTTATGCTTACGACTCCGGAGGCAAATTAATTGCAATTACTTGCCGCACCGTCTTAACTGGGCAGATCCCTTATCAAAACTTTATTTTCAAGTCCTAATGTTCTTTTTCTTTTGTCTCGATCTGTAACACGTAGCCGAGTTTTTAAGTCCTAACCGTTACAGATCGAGACAAACAAGGTAGGCCCCGCCGAATTGTCTCAATCTGTAACATCTGGTTGGTGGTTTCACCCCTACCTGTTACAGGTTGAGACGATTTGATAGTGGAGTCCTTATTTGCGCGTCATATCGCGTAGCGCTGACGCGCTGGTTTCCACAATGACAGGAGGTAAAAGTCCTCCCGCATCACCCGTTGGCAATCCCGTAGCGATAACTAGCAAATAACCTGCGTGTGTTCCTCGATGGCGGCACGATCCTCGGCGGCGATACCCGGTTCGCACACCACGGCGTCCAAGCTGTCCAGGCGGCAGAAGGTGTAGAAGTCGCGCTTGCCGATCTTGCTGGAGTCGGCGATCAGATAGCGTGAGTCGGCCTTGCTAAAGGCGAGCTGCTGGATACGGCCCTCGTCCATGTTGGACGTAGATACGTCGCCATCCAGAATGCCGTTGGCGCCGATAAACGCAGCGTCGATACCCAGTGCACGCAGGGTATCCTCGGCCGTTGGTCCCACAAAAGCGGCGGTGCGGCGACGGTACATACCGCCCACGAGGCACAGGTCGCAGTCTTCGCGCGCCTCGAGCAGGTTAAACACCGAAAGCGAGTTGGTCACAATGCGCAGGCGACACGCCGGCAGCATCGAGGCCATCTGTTCCACCGTAGTGCCCGTACCCAAAAAGATGGTCGAGCCCTCCTCGATAAGCTCCACAGCACGGCGCGCAATCTGCAGCTTTTCCTCGGCATGCTTAGTGCGCTTTTCGCTGTGCGAATACTCATGGCGCAACATAGCATGGGGACGTCCCTGTGCGCTACGGGCGCCACCGTGCACGCGCTCGATCTCGCCCAGGCTCGCAAGTTCTTCGAGGTCGCGGCGAATCGTCATATCCGAAACGCCCAGCGCATCCGAAATCTCCTTGACTGAAACCGTGCCCTGCTCTTCGAGCAGCTGACGAACCTTATCCTGTCGCTCTGCCTTAATCACGATGAATCCTCGCCGTTCTTTGCGCGCATATCATTCAAACAGTAACGAACAAATTGTATCAGACTCGCGCGCGTCAAAAATGAACGCCCGCACAGCTCCAATCATCACTTTTTTGAGAAAAATACCCCCTGCTTTAGTGGGGTGTAGTGATAATCTCGCCTGTTCGCGCTACAGTTTGTCCGAAATACCTCGATGTTAGGAACCAAATGATCACTTCCGAGCTTTTCGGCACCGCGCCGTGCGGTACCCCCGTTCATTGTTACACCCTCAACGGGCCCGAGATCTGCGTTCGCATTATGGACTATGGCGCCACCGTGTTGGGCATCGACGTGCCCGACATCCCCGGCAACGCGCGTGATGTGGTGCTGGGCTTCGATAAGCTCGAGGATTACTTTGACAACCCCGCCTGCTTTGGCGCGACCATCGGCCCCGTGGCCAACCGCACTGCAGGTGCCACGATCACCATCGCCGGCACGGACTGGCATATGCCCGCCAACGAGGGCACCAACAACCTGCACAGCGATCTTGAGCATGGTCTGCACAAGCGCGTATGGGACGTTGAGCTCGACGAGGTCCACAATGCCGTGCGCATGACCACCTCGCTTGAGGACGGTGAGCTGGGCCTTCCCGGCAACCGCACCTTTACGGCCGTGTTTACCGTGACGCGCACCGGCTGCTTCCGTATCGAATATGGCTGTGAGAGCGACCGCGCCACGTACGTGTCCATGACCAACCACACGTACTTTAACCTTGCCGGTCACAACGCCGGCATGGACTGTGAGCACTTCTTTGTTGCTAACGCTGCCCACTACCTGCCCATCAACGAGCAGAATATCCCCACCGGAGAGATCGCTCCGGTCGAGGGCACGCCGTTTGACTTCCGTGAGCTGCGCCCCGTCGCGCCCGGCATGGAAGCCGACGACCCGCAGATTAAGCAGGCCCGTGGCTACGACCACTGCCTGTGCATCGATGGCTATCAGTACGGCCGTAATCTGCGCCGCGCGATGCACGTCGAGGAGATGTGGACCGGCCGTGAGCTGGACTATTACACCACTGCCCCGGGCGTGCAGCTCTACACCGGCAACTGGCTGGGCGACGAACACGCCAAAGACGATGCCAACTATGGTTGGGGCGCCGGCTTTGCCCTCGAGGCCGAAATGTATCCTGACACGCCGCACCATGCGCTGTTCCCCCAGGGCATCGTGGGCCCCGGTCATCCCTACAGCAATGTGATTGAATACCACTTTATGAGGCACTAGGCCCACAACGCGACATATCGCACAGCAACGCCCGCCGGCACACCGCCGACGGGCGTTTTTCATCTTTTGGGCTCTTTTTCGCTGTGACTGTATGAGTGACATATCAAAACTATGCCCATTTACTACGTTTAGCCCGGGATGCTCGACCATGCACCGGTTTTTGTTAAATGCGCGAGCCGTCTACCTGCGGTTTTGTTTTTCTCAAATTCGACATGCTCGGCGATAACCGATCAAACGTAGTAAATGGGCATAGTTTTTGACAGGCGGCATCGCGCGCGTCCCTCGCAAGGGCAAAATGATCCGTTTTCCTCCGTCCCCAAGGGATCAGTTGAACAGATTGTCGATGGGATCGGGGGCGGAACTGGGGAGATAGCGGATTTCTAGCTCTATGCCGAGTTCTTGCAGCTCTTTGAAGGCGGCGATGTCCATATCGTCTACGGCAACGGCAGGCGTTGCAGAGCGTTTGCCCTCCCCTGTCTGCATATGGCCAATGCTGATCTTGGTTATTGGCACACCACCCTTAACCAGCGCGAGCGCATCTGCGGGTGAGGCCACCATGACCAGAATCCATTGACGCGGCGTTGCGGTATGAATGATATCGATGGTCCTTTGCACCGAGAAAAACCGTGTCCAAACGCCTTCTGGCGCCGCCACCCTCATGGGTGCCCATTGGCGCGAATCCGCCGCGATCTCATCGTTGACGATTAGGACAAGGTTGGAACCAGTCGCCTCGTTCCACAGCTCAATGTCTTGCCCGCAAATAAACCGGTCGTCGATGCGTGTGAGAAGAATCTTGGGTTGAGCCATCGCCACCCCATTCTGTTTGAGACCCGTAAGAGCAAGACATCGCGTCTCCAATATTAGTGCATTTAAAGTGAGAAAAGCCGTCAGAACACTTGCGCGGATGTGCGATGTCCCGTATCATAGACAGCCGTTGACGCCTCAGTTGCGTCATCATATGGCCGCCAGCGTAGCTCAGTTGGTAGAGCACCGCTCTCGTAAAGCGGGGGTCACCGGTTCGAGCCCGGTCGCTGGCTCCATTGCACAAGATAGCCGCCTTTGGGCGGCTTTTTTGTTGTCGATTATGGGCGCGCGCCAATCCACGCATCGCCACGTCGATCGCTTCCTACTCAAAAACAGAAAACCCCACCAAACGTGATTTCCCTTAGGGAAACACGCTTGGCGGGGTCGTAGCGTGATTCCCCTAGGGGAATCACGCCATCAGACGAACAGCTCAACCGAGCAGCTCGTTACTCCTCCCAGTAAGCGTCGGCAAGCAGCTTACTCGGCGAACGCATTACCAAAGCTGTTGCCGCCCACATACGTCTCGACCAGGGTAAGGTCGGGATTGAACACGACTGTGTCAGCGTCGCGCTCCGGCATAATGCTACTGCACTTATCGTCGACAGGAGCTAGCAAGCGATGCCGGGGCCGACGCCCAAGCCCTTACAGCTCGGTCACGACAACGCCGTTGTAGACCTCGTCCCAACGGTCCATGACCAGATGGCCAGTCATGGGATCCATGGCATTGAGCTTGCCGCAGGTGTTGGCGGTACGCAGCACCGTCTCGTCGTCTGCGCCAGCAGCAATGGCATGCGCGAAGCCAGCGATAGTGGAGTCACCAGAGCCCGTGGCGTTAACGGCAGGGATATCGGGCGTCTTTGCGCGGAACGCACGGCCATTGTGGAAGCCAACGGAGCCGGCAGCGCCCATGGACACGACGACCCAGGGGATATCGGAGAAGCGGGCATCAGAGGCGAGCGCGGCGCGGAGCTCGTCCACATCGTCGGTAGTAAAGCTCGTGCCCAGAAGGCCGTTGATCTCGGTCAGGTTAGGCTTGACCAGCTCGGGCTTAATTTCGGACTTAAGGGCGGCCTCGAGCGAAGCACCCGAGGTATCGAGCAGCACCTTGGCACCGGCGTTCTCGGCAATGCCCGTGATCTTGGCATAGTAGTCTGCCTCGACACCGCGGGGTAGCGAACCCGAGATGGTAACGACAGCGGCCTTGCCCGCAAGCTCAGTAAACTTGGCGGTAAAGGCATCGAGCTCCTCGGGGGCAATCGTCGGGCCGCTCTCGAGCAGCTCGGTCTGGTTGCCGGCGTGGAGGATGTTGAGGCAAATACGAGTCTCGCCCTTGATGAGTACAAAATCATTCTTAATGCCGTTGGCATCCATGAGCTCAGCCATGTAGGCGCCCATGTGGCCACCGAGCAGACCGGTCGCCACAACGTCGTCGCCCAGCTGACCCAGCACACGGGCCACGTTGAGGCCCTTGCCGCCAGCGGTCTTTTCGGGCGTCACACGGTTAACGTCGTCGATAATGAGCTCATCGAGCTGATAGCGCGTATCGACAGACGGGTTCATCGTAACGGTGAGGATCATTTTTAGCTCCTTATCTCGCAGGCTCCTTGTGCCTCGCGATACGAGTCGACAAAACGGAATTACAGAATCTCAATCGTGAACGAGCGAACGACGGTCTCCTTGGGCTTGGCGACAAGGCAGCCGCGCTTATGCTCAAGTACGTCGTCCTCATCGGAACAGGTCGAGAGGCCACCCCAGGGTTCAACTGCCACAAAATCGCCCTCGGGCTTACTCCACACAATGAGATACGGGAAGCCCTCAAAGCTCAGGCGGACGCCCTTGTCCTCCCCCTTCTTAGAAAGCGTGACCTGGCGGCTCTCGAGCACGTCAAAGATGGTCTCCGCAAAATCGAAGAGCTCGTGCGACAGGGGCAGCGTCTTTCCCACCATGGGGTTCTTGGAGCGGTTTGCCACGTCAATCAAGCCAGTCGAAGGGACGGCAGTGCAAAGCTCAGCAGCCTCGTCCTTCTCAAAGCGCAGCTCGTAGTCCGTATAGGCCTCGCCCTCATCGAGCGGACACCTAAAGCCGGGATGACCGCCGATAAAGAACGGCATGTCCTCGGTGCCCTCGTTGGTGACCTCGTAGGAAACGCGCACGGTAGCGTCCTCGAGCGTATAGCGGGCGACAAGCTTAAACGGATACGGATAATCGCTCAGCAGCGCGGCGTTATCCTCCGAAGCCAGGCACATCGCCAGCTCGTTCTCGCTCTGGCTCAGCAGCTTCCACTCTTGCTTGCGCGCAAACCCGTGGCGGGCGAGCTTCACGTGATGCCCGGCAAACGTCATGGCATTGTTGTCGCGCAAGCCTCCGCAAATCGGGAAGCAAATCGGTGCCTGGCCGGACCACACTGCGGGATCGCCCTGCCACAAATACTCGCGACCTCCGGCCTCGATCGAGGTAAACGAACCACCAGCCGTGGACACCTTAATAGAAATCGAATCGTTGGAGAGAGCGTATTCCATTGCCCATCCTTTCGAACAACTGCTTTTGCTCGCAAGTACCTGTCTCGGCCCTGACCAAAGGACAAACCCGCACGTTCACCGATGCATCCGGTATCCCAGGCATGCGACGGGGCACCATACAGACATTGATGCAATTACAGCTGAAAGGCCTTCTTATGCGAACCATCATCCTCTATGCCTCGCGCCACCACGGCAATACAAAAAGCTCGTGGACGCCATCGTCGAGGCGCACCCCGAAATCGATACCCTCGACGTCAAGGCGCTTGGCAAAAACGAGTACCCCGACCTGCACGAATACCATCTGATTGGCGTCGCCACGGGCATCTATTACTCCGAGATCGACAAGGACATGGCACGCGTGCTCACTAACGTGCTGCAGCCGCAGAACAAGGTGTTTGGCCTTATGACCTACGGTGGCAAAAACAAGTGGTACGGCAAGGATATCGATGGTATCTGCCGCATGAGGCAGGCCATCTTTATGGAGGTCTACGGCTGCCCCGGCTTTGATACGTGGGGGCCGTTCAAACTCACCGGCGGTGTCCAAAAAGGACACCCGACCGCTGAAGAAATTAAGGGCGCCGTCGACTTCTTCGACAAGATCGAAGACGAGTACGGCGACATCATCGTCGAAGAGTATGCCAAGCGCGAGAAGCGTCTAGCCTACGAGAAGGAGCATCCTGTAGGAGGCCTGGTGGCCGGCGTCAAGCGCACGGCAAAGAAGATCGCTAACAAGCTGTAACTGTAAAGGTGCTTTTGAGCGTTTAACCCATACGGCGGGTCCGAGCAGATTCGGGCCCGCCGTTTTTTCTATCGTTACTCGGTAAAGGCGTTGCCGACGCTCTGACCGCCAACATACGTCTCGACGAGAGTGAGCTCATGGTCGAACACGACAAAGTCGGCGTCGCGACCCGGCATGATGCTGCCGCACTTATCCTCGATGTGCGCAGAGCGAGCCGGCACCTCGGTTGCCATGCGAATGGCGATATCGGCGCTGGCGATGCCCCAGTCGACGATGTTCTTGACGCCCTGGGCAAGCGTGAGCACCGAGCCGGCAATGCTCTTGCCGTCGGCGAGCCAGCACAGGTTGTCCTTCATGATGACGTCCATGCCACCACTGGTGTAGCTGCCCTCGGGCATGCCGCCGCAACCCAGGCAGTCGGTAATGAGCACCGTGTGCTGCCAGCCCTTGGCCTGCAGCAGCGCCTTGATGGCAGCAGGGTTAACGTGCTTGCCGTCACAGATGATCTCGGCGTAGGTCTCGGGCGTGGACATGGCAGCGCCCACGACACCGGGCTCACGGTGATGCAGCCCGCGCTGGCCGTTATAGGTATGCGTAAAGCAGCTGGCACCGGCGTTGATGGCAGCGATGCACTCATCGTAGGTGGCGTCGGAGTGACCGATGCTGGTCACCACACCCTTGGCGTTCAGAGCAGCCGCATAAGCAGCGGCACCGTCGCGCTCGGCCGCCATGGCGCTCTTGACGATGCGACCACCCGCAGCCTCCTGCCACTGATCAAAGATCTCCTCGGAGGGATCGATAAGATAAGCGGGGTTCTGCGCGCCCACGTGCTTCATGGTAAAGAAGGGGCCCTCCAGGTAGATGCCCTGAATGCGAGCACCGCAGAAGTCGGGGCCGCGACCCTCGTCCGCCTGAGCGATGGCGGCGCAGGCGTCCTTGATCTGTTCGACGCCATCGGTGAACGTCGTGGGCAGCCAGCTGGTGGTACCGCGACGGGCGAGCTCGGTCGAGCTGATATCGATGCCCACGGGATCATTATCGGTAGTTGAGTGGTTGTAGAAGCCATGGATGTGAGTATCGACCATACCCGGTGCGATCCACGACCCCGTGTAGTCCTTAATCTCGCAAGAGGGCTCGTCGGCCTGCCAGGCGCCAAAGACGCCATCCTCGACCATAAGATAGCCGCCCAGTTGCGGGCCTGCCGGCAAGAAGAACTTGTCAGCCTTAATTGCGTACGTGCTCATATGCACTCCTTGCTTCTAAAGCAGTTGACTGTGGTGATGCTATACCCAGCTCAGGTAAAACAAAAAGCGCCCGCCCGCCGTTATGAGCGGACGGGCGCCCTTACAGAGGGACGCGATTAAGCGGTGAAGGGGTGAATCGTCACGCCCTTGACCACGCGGTTGACCGTGCCGGTGGGGCTCGGCGTATCGGGTGTGTTGCCCACGCGCACGGAGTTGAGCAGGCTGATGGCCTGGGCAAACATCACGAACGGCAGAGCGAGGTAGCCCTCGGGAAGCGCTTCGTAGCCCTTAAAGGTGAAGGACTCACCCTCATAGACGGTGGCACCTTCCTGCTGAACGGCGATGGTGTGCTGAGCGATCTCGTCGCCACCGATCTCGTTGAGGATGTCGATGTCGTACTGACGGGTGTAGGCGTCGTTGTTGACGAACACGAAGACGAGCGTCTTATCGTCGACGAAGGACTTAGGTCCATGACGATAGCCCATGGAGGTGTCGTAGGAAGTAGCGACCAGACCGTGAGCCAGCTCGAGGATCTTGAGCTGGCTCTCCTGGGCAAGGCCACCGAAGGAGCCAGAACCCAAGTAGGTCACGCGGTTGAAGTCGCCAGCCAGGTAATCGGCGATCTCGGGCTCACGGGAGATGACCTCCTCGCCCATCTTGGCGATGGTCTCGACCCACTCGGCCTTCTGCTCGTCAGAGGCAGTGTCGAAAATAAGGGTGGAGAGCAGGGTCATGCAGGAATAAGAACCGGTCATGGCGAAGCCCTTGTCGTTGGCGCGCGGAATGAGCAGCGTCAGCGCGTTGGGATCATCGGCAGACTCGACAGCGAGCTTGCCCTCGGGAGCGCAGGTGATGTTGAGGAACTTGACGTTGTGGACGAGCTCCTTGGCAACGGCAACGGCGGCAAGGCTCTCGGGGCTGTTGCCAGAGCGGGCAAAGGAAACCACGAGCGTGGGATCCTCGGCGCGCAGAAAGTCGCGCGGGGCGCTCACGATGTCGGTCGTGGCGATGGGCTTAAAGTCGTAGAGATCAGTGTTGCCAGCGTGACGCAGGTACGGGGCGCAGGTATCGCCAACGTAGTCGGACGTACCGGCACCGGTGAAGACAACGGACAGACGACCCTCGTCCATGGCGCGAGCCTCGGCCAGGAAGGCCTCGATGGCCTCCTTGTTCTCGCGATAGATGTTGAGCGTATCACGCCAAAGCTCGGGCTGCTGAGCAATCTCGGCCGTGGTGATCTGGGCGCCGAGCTCGGTGAGCTCCTCGACACTCTTCTCGAACATTTCTAATACCTCTTTCTTTACTAAATTGTCTGATATATAAAGACTTAATCTGAAAAGTTAAATCGGGTAGTAGTCATAGGCTGTTTTTCTTTCGTTAACACTCGTATCCGATTACAGAGTATCTCGATAATGAGAAATCCTGTACTTAAACTTGTCCGCACGAGCCACCGAAAGCGTAAACTCGACAACATCATTTTGGGTGTTGTGAGTAGTTCGGACTATGTCCAGAACTGGCGCACCCTCACCAATACCTAGAAGCCGAGCGTCACATGGACGTGCTATACCCGCAGAGAACTCCTCATCCGCTACTCGAATTTTCTGCTGATAATCCTGCTCAATGACATCGTAAAGGGGCTTCTGTTCGAGTAGAGGACGCTTGAGTGAAATAAAGAGCCTTGCTGGAAGATAGCTACGCTCAACCATCATAGGAATACCATCTGCCATTCGTAAACGTTTGAGCTTTAATACCTTTTCACCCAAATGAATCCCCATTTGCATCGAGAGCGTTTTATCTGCTTCCATTTCACAGAACTCTAAGATGGTTGTTTCTGGCAGCCGGCCCATCGCTTTCATCTGTTCAGTAAAACTGTACGATTGGGTAAGATTTGTTGCTTGAGCTAGTCGATCGGCAACAAACGTACCGCGACCTTGTTTTCGCACAATCCGACCAAGATACTCAAGTTCCTGAATTGCAAGCCGGACAGTCGACCGCGAAAGCCCGAAACGTTCGGCAAGCTCACGTTCGGACGGAATCAAATCACCTGGCTGATATTCATGATCAATTTTTTCGATCAGAATATCTACGAGCTGGTCATATAGCGGTTGTCTGTGCCTTGTGCACGTCATGATATTCTCCACGTAATGAGCAATTGACCAATACTTCAGCCTTCAGGTAACGCACCAACATGTCCAATAAATGGGCTAATAGCGACACTACATCTCATCGTCTTCATCAATGTCAGCACTCTCGAGTTTCTTGAGATCGACTCCCTCCCGACCAACGACCCGTGCGCGTTCGGCAAGTTCATCAAGCGTTGGGTCTCCAAACGCACGCGTCATAACGAGCTCCACCAACATAGGTAGATTTGTTCCGGTGACAACGGTCACGTTATCGAGCTCAGTCGTCATTGGGATAGCTTGATTGAACGGAGTACCGCCAAGCAAATCAACAAACACCAATACGCCATCACAAACTTGACGCATCTTGGCAATGCAGGTTCGCAAATCATCACCAAAAGTAACCGCCTCCGAGCCCGCAAAAGGAACTACCTCAAAATTAGGCTGTTCGCCGGCGACCATATCCACAGCGCTTTTCAAACCAGGTGCAAACTGACCGTGACCAGTTAGTACAAATCCAATCATTCTATCTACCTTTCTACCGTTCGCTTTCTCTAGCCATAGAACCCCTCAAAAGGGCTCTTACGACCACTGCATCATTAAAGTTTAGTGAGTATTTTGTTTTATCGTGGGAGGTCTGTGAGCGTCTCTAAGCTGCTTTTCCAGGTTGCGATATCTACGTGCTTCGCCCTTGTTCCCGCTGCTCTCATATTGATATGAAAGCAGCAGATAGAGCTTTCCGCGTAACCCAAGGTCGTTCGTATCCAGCATAGCTTCCATCTCATCGATCTTATCATGCCGACGGCAAAAGACTATGTCGTAGGTTAATTGACTGTCCGCCAAAATGCCCTTCGACACGATGGGGCGCATCTCTTCCAACATGGACGCCGCCCGCTTGCGGTCACCCGTCTTGATATAGAAATTAAAGGCGCGAACCGCAAGCTGTCGACGTTGTTTGTCGCTGCACGGCATCTCCAGCAAGTGGTCAAGCATTCGATCTGCATATGCGTCCATATCAGCAGCTTCATAGATCGTGAAACGCAGGTAATACTGCTTATACGTAGACATTACTATGCGCGCAAGTTTGCGATCGAGCAGGTCTATGCAATCTTGGTATAAGCCCAAGTTAAACAATACCTGCAATTTCATATCGAAGTATTTTTTCGCTCCTTCGGTCACAGCGAAATAAGCCACGACAACACAAATGAACAGGACGATCCAAAATGGCATTGCACTATATTCCCTTCAAGGCAGCCTTAAGGAATTAATCGAATACGATGACTGCATAACCGCCTATGAACAGCGGTGTCCGACAAAACAAAAGAGGCGCACACTCCAGGGGATATGGCGATAAAGTCGCCTTGGAGGTGTGCGCCACGTCTCAATTGAGGCTCAAATGCCGTGACAATATGGGGTATTTAGCCCTTGCAAATGATACCAAATGCACCCAAGGCAATGGACAGAACCAAGACGATAAAGATGGCCTTCGTCGAGGTCATGCCCTTCTTACCAAGGAGCCAGTATACGAAGCCGACGAGTGCGGCAGGAACCAGCTTGGGGCAAATCATATTGCAGATGTTCTGCAAGTCAACGGTAACGCCGCCGATAACAGGCTTCGCTGCAATAACGATGCCGACGTTGGTTGCGACCAGGGCACCGACCATAAAGACACCCATTACGGAGGCCGCGTCAGTCAGCGCGTTCAGGCGGTCGCTCATGGTGGTGACGAGCTTCATGCCCTGCTCGTAGGCCATGTGGGTCTGCTTGCAGCGGAACCAGTCAACAAGGATGTTGACGGCGACCCAGATGAAGATACCCAAGGGGTTGCCGTTCATGGCCATATTGGCAGCCAGGGCGCCGAAAATGGTCGGAAGCAGCGAACCGAAGATGGAATCGCCGATGGAAGCCAACGGTCCCATGAGACCAGTCTTGAGACCGGCAACAGCCTCGAGGCCCTCAATGCCCTCCTCTTCCTCGATCGCCAAATCGATACCGGTGATGATCGTGTTGAGGAAGTTTGAGGTGTTGAAGAACGGTGCGCACTGGGCGCGGCAGGCTTCCTTTAGCTCCGGCGTGCCGTCACCGTACAGCTTGCGCAGCGTGGGCAGGATAATCCAGAGATAACCAGAGTGTTGCATGCGCTCGTAGTTCCAACCATCCTGGAAACCAAGCAGGTTACGACGGTTGATCTGCGCAAGGTCGTCCTTGGTAATCTTGTAGCCAGTGGTGCCATTGGCGAGTTTCTCATTAGAGCTCATCGTCGTCGTCTCCCTCCGCAGCGCCAGCAGCAGCGACGGGACGCTGGTTGTTCTTGTAGTACAGCAAAGACAGAGCAAAGCCAATAATAGCGATCGCCAGCATCGACATGTTATTGAACATACCGACCATATCAACGGCACCCTTACCAAGCGCGCCGTTCACAGCGACGATGTTGGTGTTGAGGTTCATGATGCTCGTGAAGGCCGTGCCAAACAGGGCGGCGACTACAAAGCCGAGCAGCAGGTAGGCGACGTGCTTTTTGACCGGCAGGTAACGGAGCAGGATGGCGAAGCCAACGGCGGGCAAGGCACCGCCGGCAACAGACAGACCGTCACCCAGCCACTTCCAGTCGCCGTTAAGGGCGGTGGTGATGCCCTCGACCAAGCCCTGGCCAAATGCGAGAGCCAGGAAGACCGGAATCATGCGGGACAACATCCAGGAAACGGCACCGAGCAAGTAGTGCACGTTGTAGGCGCCCCAGTTCATCTTCTCGATATCGGCATCGCACGCATGACCGAAGAACGTGTTGGCGAAACGGCCGGCGATATCGGTGTAAACGAGAATGGCAGCGACAGGTACGCCGATGGCGGCAAGAGCCGTCTCGGGATTCATGCCCGCACCCACCGCAAAGGCAGTGGCGACCAGAGTGCCGGAGTTGGCATCGATACGAGAGGCGCCGCCAAAGGTACCAACGCCCAGGACGGTGAGCTGCATGCTGCCGCCGATAAACAGGCCAGTCTGCAGGTCACCCATAATCAAACCGGTAATCATACCGGAGAAGACGGCTGAGCCGGCACAGGTGTACCAGTTCAGCTCATCCAAAATCTGATAACCCGCATACAGGGTTAACAGAAGAATCTGCCACCAAGCAATCATGGTAAACTCCTTATTTAAGGTGTAACAGTTTCTACAATACCAATACGCTTATATAAACCGTGCATCCCCCTTCACGGCCTAGCGTTAATTCGACTAGAGCGTGAGAGCCTCTGGGTTATCCTGCGGCGTCAGCTGAATGACAATAGGAAGATTATCGGCCTTGAGTTTGGCAAATGCGTCAAGGTCCCCCTGGTCGCAACTAATGTTGCGATTCAGCTTCTTGACCGGCTCCATTGTCGTCATATTACCGACGATGAGCTGCTCAAGCTTAACACCTTGTTCCAAAAGTCGAACGTAGACCTCAGGCTTTTTCGCAACAATGAAGAGACGTTGCGCATCATATTTGCCAGCAGTGATGTTGGCAGCGGCCTTGTCGACAGGAAGCACGGACAACTTCACAGTTGCCGGGCAAGCCATGCGAAGAACCTGCTTTTGGGTAGCATCTTGCGATACCTCGTCGTCAACTACCATGAAGCGGCTTACCTGACGGGCGTTAGACCAGAGGTTTGCCACCTGTCCGTGAATCAAGCGAAAGTCGATTCGTGCGCCTACAATCATTTCTACTCAACTCCTTCTTGTTCAAGTGTACGGATAACGGGCTCAGAGCGAAGGGAGATTTTCGCATCATACACGCCCTCTGTTTCGAACATAACGAGTTCATTGGTACCAGGGTGTAATAAACCGTGCGGAACATAGAGCGTCATGATGGGACCCTTATCCCAAAAACGTCCGACATTCGTTCCGTTTACGAATGCCACACCCTTTCCAAAACCCGTAGTGTCGATAAAGGTATCAGCCGGCTCAGATATATCAAACTTTGCGCGATAAAAGGAAGGTTGCCCCTCTACCCAGCCGGCGGAATAATCAAGATTATCGATGTTATCGAGTGGCAGACAACGCATCTCCCAACCGGTAACAAAGTGAAGATCAACGCAAACTCCTGTCCTAATGCCCTTATGCTGCGTATCAGCGAGCAATTTGTGACCATAATTGACGCGACCCATATCCTCGGTCAGAACATCCAGGCGGTTGTGTTCACAGGGAAGAACGCAGTGAATATCTTCCCCGATGTGCTCCTGATACTGCGTCGCCACCTTGTCACCGTTCACAAACACCTGAGCGCGGTCGCGGGCGTCAATAACCCGAATACGCTCTTCATCTGCACGGTCACGCTCGACAGTCGTGGTATATAACGTATATCCATACGACTGACCCATCTCTTCCATGGGCATAGGATATTGGGCTTCAATCGGCTCCGAAAGAATATCGAGCACATTAAAGAGACTTACGCGCTCACTCACCGAAATATCGGGCATGGAAAACGCCTTTTTTGTTAACGGCTTGCTTTGCGCGATATCGGGATACAGCTCGTGAACTGTCCTTTGAATTGCGAAGTATTTCTCGGTCGGGTTGCCCTGTTCGTCCAATGGAGCATCGTAGTCATATGATGTCACCTGGTGCAGGTCATGCGTATGGCGTGCAGAACATCCGTTCATAAATCCAAAGTTGGTGCCTCCATGAAACATGTAGAGGTTTAAAGATCCTCCAAGCTCGAGCACCTCGCGAACGCAAGAGGCAAGATCTTCGGGATCGCGTCTGATGACGTTCTCCCCATAGCGATTGAACCAGCCGTCCCACAACTCCATGCACATAAGAGGCCATTGTTTTCCATGCTCCTTGTGAAAAGCAGAAAGAGCCTCAAAGTTCTCCTTTGCATGAGAACCAAAGTTGCCGGTGCACAACACATCATCGTCAATGAGCGTACCGGCACGAAGGCACCCACGCCACGGGCCATCGGAAGTACAAAGGGGCACGGAAACCCCACGCTCGACCATAAGGCGACGAATCGCGCGAAGATAGTCCTTATCCTCGCAATATGATCCATACTCGTTTTCAACCTGCATCATGATGATATTTCCGCCCTTGTCAATCTGACGCGAGACGAGTATCGGCATGAGATGGTCGTAGTACTGCGCAACGTGAGCAAGAAATTTGGGGTCGCTGCTACGCGGCCTCATATCATGTTCGCGCAGCAGCCATGCTGGCATGCCGCCAAATTCCCATTCTGCACAAATAAACGGAGAGGGCCGAACAATTGCATACAGACCGAGCGATGCTGCCTCATCAAGAAATGCCGCCAAATCGATTGAGCCAGAAAAATCGAAGACGCCAGGCTTTGGCTCATGAAGATTCCACGGTACATACGTTTCGACCGTATTAAACCCAAGAGCCTTAAGGTTATAGAGCGAGTGGTGCCAGTCGCTCGGATGAACACGCATATAGTGAATCGCCCCCGACAAGATGGTGAACGGCTCATCATCAAGTAGGAATTGATTGGTGATCTTAAACGAATGCATGCTACTCCCGATCTTCGTGCTCTACGACGCGGATGCCGGTTCCTCGGCCCTCGGCTAAACGCCTTGCCTATTATGGACGCATTAACGCAATTATGTAGACAGAATCTGAAGTGGTCCGTAAACGGTAGCGAAATGGCGATGAACGGCTTTAATGAACAAAATATAAACCCGCTGGTAAATTACTTTTTAACTATAGATTTCTAACGATTCTATATTTGAAAGGTGGTATGTACCAGCTATCCACTATTTCATACTAGTTACATTATGTTTCAATCGCATTTCTTCAAATGCTTATCTACTTTGTTGTTGCCGATTTGAGTGCGCGTGCGCCAACCCACGCATCGTCACGGTTTCAGTTCCCCTATTCATAAACATAAAACCCCGCCAAACGTGATTCCCCTAGGGGAAACACGCTTGGCGGGGTCGTAGCGTGATTTCCCTAGGGGAATCACGCCATCAGGCGAACAACTCAGCCGAGCAGTTCGCTACTCCTCCCAGTAAGCGTCTGCAAGCAGCTTAAAGCAGATCTTCTTGACCGGCTGCGCGCCATCGCCCGGGAACTCGAGCGTGGGCATGTGAGGCTCGCCGGCAACGAACAGCGCGAACTTATCGTCAGCAAGATCGCCGGCGATCGAGGCGTCGGAATCGACCAAATCGTAGTCGTCCTTCTCGTCAAACTCCTGGACCAGCGTCAGGCTGCCCGTGGCGACCTTAAAGGCCTCGCGACCCTCGACGTCGATCTGCAGGTCGTGATAGCGCTGATGCGTCTCATAGTGAGCCTCGGCCTCGGGACGCGTCGTGGGAGCCATGACGTTCGCAAAGACCTTGTCGCCCAGAATCGGATGGCTGCCGACCTCGAGCTCCGCCGGGTCGTTCTCCTCGAGCCAGTCGATCAGCACGTCGAGGCCCTTGAGCATTCCGCGATATTCCTCGATATCGCCTAATGCACCGTAAATCATCTAAATCCCCTTTCGGATCGCTTCTTTGGCGGCTACTCGGCAAACGCGTTGCCGACGCTGTTGCCACCCACATACGTCTCGACCAGGGTAAGGTCGGGATTGAACACGACAAAGTCGGCGTCGCGACCGGGCATAATGCTGCCACATTTATCCTCGACGTGAGCAGAGCGCGCGGGCACCTCGGTCGCCATGCGAATTGCGATATCGGCGCTCGCAAGACCCCAGTCGACGATGTTCTTGACGCCCTGCGCGAGCGTGAGCACCGAGCCGGCGATAGCAGAGCCATCGGCGAGCCAGCAAAGGTTGTCCTTCATAATGACATCCATGCCACCGCTGGTGTACTTGCCCTCGGGCATGCCGCCGCAACCCAGGCAGTCGGTGATCAGCACCGTGTGCTGCCAGCCCTTGGCCTGCAGCAGTGCCTTGATAGCAGCAGGGTTCACGTGCTTACCGTCGCAAATGATCTCGGCATAGGTGTTGGGCGTGGTCATAGCAGCCCCGACAACACCGGGCTCACGGTGATGCAGACCGCGCTGGCCGTTGTAGGTATGCGTAAAGCAGCTGGCGCCAGCATTGATCGCTGCAGCACACTCATCATAGGTGGCATCAGAGTGGCCGATGCAGGTCACGACGCCCTTTGCGCTCAGAGCCGCGGCGTAGGCGGCGGCGCCGTCACGCTCGGCCGCCATAGCGCTCTTGACGATACGACCGCCGGCGGCCTCCTGCCACTCGTCAAAAACTTTCGCGGACGGGTCGATCAGATAAGCAGGGTTCTGGGCGCCCACATGCTTCATGGTAAAGAACGGACCCTCCAGGTAGATGCCCTGAATACGAGCACCGCAGAACTCAGGTCCACGCTCTTCGTCCGCCTGTGCAATGGCAGCGCAGGCGTCCCTGATCTGCTCCACACCGTCGGTAAAGGTCGTAGGCAGCCAGCTGGTGGTACCACGACGAGCGAGCTCGGTCGAGCTGATGTTGATGCCCTCGGCATCGTTATCGGTCGTGGCATGGTTATAGAAGCCATGAATGTGGGTGTCCACCATGCCCGGCGCAATCCATGTACCCGAATAATCTTTGATCTCACAAGCGGGCTCATCGGCCTGCCAGGCGCCAAAGACGCCGTCTTCGACCATGAGGTAGCCGCCCAGCTGCGGCCCCGCCGGCAAAAAGAACTTGTCGGCCTTGATAGCATACGTGCTCATCTATGCTCCCGTACCCGCAGTGCGTTTTAGGGCGGATCAAAAACCACTGCATTGTTAATTCGAGCGATTGTTCGTTGCCTTCTTGCGCTTGGCACATTTTGCACCCGCCGCAAAACACGCCAAGCCGTTTATACCCAATAACTCTAGACTGCGCGGTTGTGGTAGACCTTGTATTTAAACTGGTCGGCGCGCGCAACCGAACGCGTATACTCGATAACCTCGTTGTTCATGTCATATGTGGTACGAATCAAATCCAGGACCGGTGCGCCTTCGGCAATCTCGAGCAAACGAGCGTCGGAATGGCGGGCAATACTCGCGTAGAATTCCTCCTCTGCCACGCGAACTTTCTCGTGAAAGTCCTGCTCGATCATGTCGTATAGCGATTTGTTCTCGATCATGGGGCGCTTAAGCGCAAAGAACTTACGACTCGGCAGATATGTACACTCAATCATCAGCGGCACACCATCGGCAATACGCAGGCGCTTGATCTTGTACAGACGCTCGCCAAGACGCGCGTTCATCTCTATGGCAATATTCTTGTCAGCCTCGACCTCGGTAAACTCAAGAATCGTCGTCTTGGGCACACGGCCGATCGCCTTCATCTGCTCAGTAAAGCTATAGATTTGCGAGAGGTTTGCCGTTTGCAGAGAGCGGTCGCACACCATGGTTCCACGGCCGCGCTGACGAACCACCAAGCCTAGGCGCTCAAGCTCCTGTAGGGCAAGGCGAACCGTCGTACGCGAGAGCCCGTAGCGCTCCGACAAGTCACGCTCAGACGGCAAATAGTCGCCGGGTCGAAGCTCGTGATCGATTTTATCGGTCAGCAAATCGACGAGCTGATCGTACAGAGGTTGTTTGCGCGCTCCCATTGCCATAATGATACCTGCCGGATATATGACTCGAAATTGGTTGTAACCAGACACCACGTACTATAGCAGTTTTAATGGAATAACAGCAGGTCAACAAGCATATTTCAATAATGTTTGCCAGTTGATTGCCTGTGTACTGTAATACCAATTACATCGCTGCATCAAGTATTGAGGTAGCAAAAAGGGCCGCCCCCGCGGAGCGGGACGACCCTTTGCAAGACAGATACGTCTTTAAGGCTTAGAGAAGCTTCTTGAGCTCCTCGGCAACAGCCTGGACCTGCGTGCCGATGATGACCTGGGTAGCACCCTTGTCCATCTTCATGACACCCAGAGCGCCGGCCTTCTTGCAGGCAGCCTCGTCGACCAGAGCGGAATCGCCGAGCTCGAAGCGCAGGCGAGTAGCGCAGCAGTCAACGGTCTTGACGTTCTCCTTGCCACCGACGGCAGCAAGAACAGCGGCGGCCAGAGCGGCGAACTTGTCGTCGCCAGCAGCGGCGGAAGCGGAGGTCTCCTCGACATCCTCATCCTCGCGACCAGGGGTCATGAGGTTGAACTTGGTGATGGCGAAGCGGAACACGAGGTAGAAGACCACGAAGGCAGCGATGCCCAGCGGGATGATCATCCAGGTGTTGGCGGCAGCCGGGAGGCTAGAGGAGAACAGGAGGTCGGTAGCACCAGCGGAGAAGCAGAAGCCAGCACGGAAACCAACATAGTAGGTGACGATGGTGAAGATGCCGTAGAGGGCAGCGTACACGACGTAGAGCGGGAAGCACAGGAACATGAAGCCGAACTCGAAGGGCTCGGTGACGCCGCAGACGAAGGCGCAGATAGCAGCGGAGACAACCAGGCCGATAGCAGCCTTCTTGTTCTTAGCGGTCTGAACCATAGCCAGGGCAGCGCCCGGGACACCGAACATCATGCAGGGGAAGAAGCCGGACATGTACATACCGAGGCTCCACTTGACGTCAGCAGAGGTCTCGCCAGCCCAGAAGTGGGTCAGGTCGCCCAGGCCGATGGTGTCGAACCAGAACACGTTGTTCAGAGCGTGGTGCAGACCGGTCGGGATGAGCAGGCGGTTGAGGAAGGCGTAGATGCCAGCGCCGATACCGCCCATGGCGGCGATACCCTCACCAAGAGCAACAAGAGCACCGAAGATGAGCGGCCAAGCAAAGAGCAGGACGACGGAGACGACGATGCAGATGACGGCGGTCATGATGGCGACGCAACGCTTGCCGGAGAAGAAAGCCAGCCAGTCGGGAAGACGGGTGTCCTTGAACTTGTTGTAGCAAGTGCCACCGATGATGGCGGACAGGATGCCGATGAAGGAGTTACCAGCGATCTTGGAGAACGCGATGCCCTCGGTCGTGGCAAGCCAAGCGGTCTGAGCATCGGCGTCCATACCACGAATGGTACCAACAACAGCGGGGTTCAGGAGCTGCTGGATCATCAGGAAGGCGACGAGGCCAGCGAGGCCAGCGGTGCCATCGTGATCGTCGGCAAGGCCGACAGCGGCGCCGACTGCGAACAGCCAGGCCATGTTATCGATAAGAGCGCCGCCTGCCTTGATGAGCAGGAAACCGGCGGTATAGGCAAAACCGGTAGTGTCACCGGCAGCACCCATGACTGCGGGAGCGAGCAGGTAGCCCACACCCATAAGAATACCTGCGACGGGAAGCGCCGCGACGGGAAGCATTAGCGCTTTGCCGAGCTTCTGGAGGTACTTCATCATATGGTATCTCCTCCAACATTTCTTTCGTTGTTCACCAACGAGTTCCATGTCCGCGCCTTATGCATACCGGCTTCTCCGCATGCCGGCATTGATGCGCAAACTTAGACAACCCAGTCCCTATTTGGGGTTGCTGGTATGTACGGTAGCACACACTCAATTCAAACGTCCACCACATTTCGTTCAAATTGCTATATCGTTGCCAAACGGTTATTTTTGCCCGTAAACGGTAATTTACGCAGGTAGACATGGTGCGTTTCTTTCATTACCAAACTAATTCTTAGCAATTTCCATTCGATTTCGTCTCAAAATTGGTTACTACCAGATGAACAGTGGTACCACATTGTTACTACCAGTTTAGCCGAAATCGTTTTCACTTTATATGAATAAAGTGTCCCAAAATTTGCATACAACCACCCCCTCTCATCGCCCTCCCCACAGTGCAAAAAGCCCGCTAGAACGATATCCGTTCTAGTGGGCTTATCAGACTTTTTGGCTACGCACTCGGTGGCTCGGGCAGCCCTTACGCAAACAGGCCGTAGATGCTGATGTTGGCCTTGGCGTAGAGGCCGTTAGCATACTCGGTCCACTTGGAGCTGGCGCTCGAAGCCTGCGAGGAATACTGCTGGTAGGCGGTGTAATAGGCGGTCATGGCCTGCTTATAGGTGGCGCTATCGGCCGTAAAGGCATCGTCAGCGAAGGCCTTGGCATAGGTGCTATCGGCGTCCTTCCAAGTGCCCTTCTCGCTATCCCACTCGTCACCGGCAAGGTTGATGATGTAGTCGGCGTAATCCTTGCTCGCGGTCTCCTCGTTGCCGTCAGAAGGCTCGCTCGGAGCAGTCGGCATGTTTGCGGAGCTGTCGCCGACCTTCTTCTTGTAGAGCTTCTGCAGCGTCGCAGACTGGCGGACGATCTGCTTGGCCTGGTCCTTGGACACGCCATACTGCGTGGCCATGGTCTTGTAGTCCGAAGTGCCGATGGAATCCTCGGCGTACTTCTTCATCTCCTTAGAAGAGACGGTGATGCCCTCGTCCGCGGCAGCATCGAGCAGGATCTTGTTGCGCACGTAGGACAGGATAACGTCGGCAGAGGGAGCGGTGTAGTTGCCATCGCTATCCTTGACGGTATCAAGGCTGTACTGGCTCTCGATGGCCTCGCGCGCGGTGATGTCGCTCTTCTTGCCGTTGTAGCTGTAGCTTGCAACGGTCGAATCGAGCTGGTCCTCGGTGAGGGTCGCCGAGCCGACGCCCTTGCCGCCAAAGCCTCCATTGCCAATAAAGAAGCCGACCACGGCAGCAATCACGACTGCAACCACGAAGGCGGCAATCATCGTCTTCTTGTGCTTGGATGCATGGTCGTCTTCGTCGGAGTCGTCGTCCTCGTCTTGCTCCTCGGGCATCAGGTTCTCGTCAGCGGCATCCGCGGCAATCTGAGCCTCCAGGCGGGCGTCCTCCTCCTCGGCCGTCGTACCGGCAGCAATGTGCTCGGCAGACGTACCGGCGACCAGATCGATCTTCTCGTCCTCGTCACCGTCGGGGCCTTCGCCGCGCTCGATGATCTGGATGCCGTCGATCTCGTCCTTCTCGTCCTTCTTTTGAATCAGACCCATATCAGTTACTCCTTGTTAGGAAACATAGTCCGCAATAGAATACGCCCGACAGAGCGCCGGGCGTATTGATTCTCAGGTTATACGCAAACACTTAAGTACTATTTAGGCGTTTGCAGTCTGCATGCCTTAGGCCAGGTGCGCGATAACGGCATCGGCAAAGGCCTGCGTGCCCACAGCACCCTCAACGGAGCCGGTCTGGGCACGACGAACGTCGCCGGTAACCTGCTCGCCCTCGTCGAGCGTGGCAGAAACGGCGGCGCGAATGCGATTGGCCGCGTCGTTCTCGCCCAGGTGATCGAGCATCATCGCAGCAGAGAGGATCTCGGCCGTGGGGTTGGCGATATCCTTGCCCGCGATATCGGGCGCGGAGCCGTGCGTAGCCTCAAAGATGGCGCAGTCGGCACCGATGTTGGAGCCGGGGGCCATACCCAAGCCGCCCACCAGGCCGGCGCACAGGTCACTCACGATGTCGCCGTACAGGTTGGGCAGCACCAGGACATCGAAGTCGTTGGGGTTCTGGACCAGGCCCATGCAGGTGGCGTCGACGATCTTGTCGTTGAACTCGATATCGGGATAGTTGGCGGCCACCTCGCGCGCCACGCGCAGGAACAGGCCGTCGGTCGCCTTCATGATGTTGGCCTTGTGCACGGCCGTCACCTTTTTGCGGCCGCAGCGACGGGCATACTCAAAGGCATACTCCACAATGCGGCGGCTCTTGGCAATGGAGATGGGCTTAATCGAGATGGCGGAATCCGCGGCGAAGGTCTTCTGACCAGAACGCTCGACGAGCTGCGAGAGCTCCTCGACCTCGGCAGTGCCCTCATCGAACTCGATGCCGGCGTAGAGGTCCTCGGTGTTCTCGCGCACGATAACCAGGTCGACGTCGCGGAAGCGCGAGCCGTCACCCGGCTGCGACAGGCAGGGGCGCACGCAGGCATACAGGTCGAAGTGCTTGCGCAGGGCCACGTTGACGCTGCGGAAACCCGTGCCGACCGGCGTGGTGATGGGGCCCTTGATGGCAACCTTGGTCTCGGCGACCGCATCGAGCACGTGCTGGGGCAGCGGCGTGCCAAACTCGTCCATGACGCCGGCACCGGCCTCCTGGACGTTCCAATTGATCTGGACACCGGCAGCCTCGACCACGCGGCGCATGGCCTGCGTAATCTCGGGACCGATACCGTCACCGGGAATCAGGACTACATCGTGCGCCATAATCTGTTACTCCTCGTCTTCGGCGTCGTCAGATTTTTTAACGCTAGCACGCTTCTTCTTTTTGGAAAGATCCAGGCCAAAACGTTTAACAAGCATTTCGCAAATCTCGCTCGAACGGGCCTTGAGATAGCTGCCCTTACCGTTCTCGGCATCGAACTTAAGGCGCAGCGCAAGCTTCTCGGCAACCCCGGCGTCGATCTCGCCCTGGCAAAACTCGTACAGGCAACCGAGCATGTCGCGATACTCGAGGTCGCCGTGGTAGCACTGGATGGCCTCGTCCAGGATGGGCCAAGCCTCGCGCGAACGCTCGACGCTCGTGGCACCCCACACGCACAGCAGGCGGAAGGCGGCGTAGCGCAGCGTGGAGGAGATCTCGTCGAACAGCGCAGTCTCGGCGCCCTCAAAGGCATCGCCCAGCTGCTCGGGGCAGGTGGTAGCGAGCGCCGTCAGGGCATCGAGGGCCTCCCAGCGGGTCTGCGCCTCGGGGCGGTCGAGCGCCTCGATCAGCGTGGGCACGCAGGGCACGACGCGCTGCGGATCGCGCTCGGCAAGCAGGTGCAGCACGCGGGCGGCAAACTGGCGGATGCGGCGCGTGGGGCAGCCGAGCTCCTTGACCAGACGGTCGACGGCGTTCTCGTTCTCCTCTGCCAGCTGAAGCTGTGCCAGCTCCTCGTCGGTGAGCTGTTCGTCTTTGTTTTCTGCCATAGTTACCTCTTCTTACTATTTCTTAGCGTGCTTGCCAGCACCCTTGCTGTCATCGGTGACCGAGATGAGTTGTCGGTCGGCCGCGCCATTGCGACGCGCACGGCGGCGTTCCTCGGCGTCGCCCGCGTCGGCGGCGGCGCGATGAGCCTTGTTGACGTTAAAGACCTCGTCGTGCTTGCGCCACGGACCGACGGACTCGCCAAAGCTCATCTTAAGACCGGCGATAAAGCCGCCGAGCCAGCCGATCGGCGCAAACTGCACCAGCGGGAACAGCGAGAACACCCAGGTCAGCAGGACGACTGCCGCCGCGCCTGCAAAATTGGCGATCCAGTAGTCGCGCTTGGTGATCACGCGCTTTTCGCAGGCCCACTGGCCGCACAAAAAGCCAATGTAGATCGCAAAGAGAAAGAGTACCAGCGCTAGTACCACGAACGTCCAGCTCATGGGCGCTACTCCCCGTGATGGTGGCCGCAGCAGCACTCATGGCCGTCGTCATGGCCGTGGCCGCCGCAGCACTCGTGGTCCTCGCCGTGATGGTGACCGCAACCGCACTCATGGTCGTCGCCGTGCTCGCCGCAACCGCAGCCTTCCTCGTGAGCGCCATGCTCCTCGGGACGATACTGCGACCAGTCCAGACCGGCGGCGATGGCGTCGGCCTCCTCCTTATAGAGGACCGTGATGGCCTGGGTGCCCAGCTTGGCACCACCGATGGCGTCGAGCATATCGTAGAGCGTAAAGGCCACGTCGGCGCCGGGCAGCGCAAGCTCGCGGTCGTCGGCATAGGCGAGCGCCAAGCGCAGGTCCTTAATGAAGTGCTCGACCATAAAGCCGGGCTTGTAGTCGCCGTCGAGCGCCTTGGGAGCCAGGCTCTCCATGGCGCCGGACTTGCCGGTACCGCCCAGGATCATCTGACGGGTCTTCTCCAGGTCAAGGCCGCTCAGCTCGGCAAATGCCATGGCGTCTGCCATGCCGACCATGCAGGCGCCCAGCGACACCTGGTTGGCGAGCTTGGCAGCCTGGCCCTTGCCGGCGCCGTCGAAGCAGCAGATGTTAGCCGCAAAGGTGGCAAGGATGTCGCGGACCGGCGCGATGTCGTTTTCGGTGGCGCCCACGATAGCCGTGAGCGTGCCGGCGATAGCTCCCGACTCACCGCCGGTGACGGGGCAGTCAAACGCCATGCGGCCGGAAACCTGGGCGGCCTCGGCAATGTCGCGCGCCAGCTCGGGCGAGCTCGTGGTAAGGTCGATCAAGACCGCGCCCGGCTTGGTGCACGCGAGCAGGCCGTCGCCCGCCAGGTAGAGCTCCTCAACCTCGGAGGGATAGCCCACCATGGTAAAGACGACGTCGGCGTTCGCCACGGCATCTGCCGGCGTATCGGCCCAAGCGGCACCGCGCTCGATAAGCGCGGCAGCCTTGGACTTGGTGCGGTTGTTGACCGTGACGGGATAGCCGGCATCCAGGATGTGACCGGCGATGGGGGCACCCATAATTCCGGTGCCGATAAATGCGACGGAGAGCTTGTTTGCCATGAAACCTTTCCTTTTGGGTTGGGTGTTGTTACCAGGTTGAATACTCGATGCCAGCGTTTGGGCAGTGAGCTGGGATCGATTACGGCCGCGTTACTTGCCTACTGACCGCGCACACGGCGGGCGATGCGGTCGGAAAGCGAGGCTTTCTCGGCACGGTTCTTGCCCCAAAACGCGCAAGCCACCATGCCGGGGCCCACGTGCGAGCCGATGGTAGGACCAACGGAACTACGGATGATGGTGACGTCGGCGCAGCCTTCCTCCTTGCGGATGGCGGCTTCGAGCCAGTCGCCGTCCTTTTCGGCATCGGCCGTCATGATGGCGATGGGCATGGTGCGGTCGGGCACGTAGTTCTCGCGGAACGATTTGAGGATGGACTTGAGCGCCTTCTTGCGGCCGCGGTTGACGCCGATCAGCGACAGCGAGCCGGCAAGGTCGTAGGAGAGCTCGGGCTTGACATCGAGCTTTGCCGTGAGCTGCGCCGCCGCGGGCGGAATGCGGCCGCCGGCAGCCAGTGCGTCGAAGCTCTCGAGCGTAAAGTAGCCGTGGACGTAGGTCTTTGCCTCGTTTGCCCAATCGACCAGCTGCTTGGCGGTCAGTCCCGCCGAACGCTGGCGCACGGCCTCGAGCGCCAAGAGCGCGCCGGTCGCGCAGGGCAGAGCGTTGTCGACCACGTACAGCTCAAAATCGGGATACTCGGCGCGCACGGCGTCCGCCGCCTGGCACGCGGAGTTGTAGCTCGACGACAGCGCCGAGGTAAAGCACAGGTAGACCGTGGGCGTGCCCTCTTTGGCGCACTCGGTAAAGAACTCGATATAGCGACCGAGCGACACAGCCGAGGTGGACACGCGGGCACCGGCGCGCATGCGGTCGTAGAACTCCTTGGGTGTGATGCTCGACCAGATGTCATCCGTGCGCTCCTCGCCATCGATAATGAAGGGGAAACCCAGGATATCGACATCGAGGTTCGCGGCGACCTCGGGGCTAAAGTCGCAGCAGGTATCGACGACGATGCGGCAACGGTTCGAATGACCGGCGGATGCGGCCTTGTCCATCAAAGCGACTCCTTACGTAAAAAGGCGGCCACCCGCATGGGATGGCCGCCAACCGTTAACTCATGCAAGTTAACGTATTTTACTCGTCAAGTGTTTCGATGCGGGGCTTGATGATGCCATATCCACCATTCTTACGGTGATACACCACATTGATGAGACCAGTCGTCGCGTTCTCGAACACGTAGAAGTCGTGGCCCAGCAGATCGGTCTGCACCAGCGCCTGCTCCTCAGTCATCGGGGTGACATCGATGACCTTCTCGCGGACGAGCAGGTCGTCCTCCTCCTCGGGCAGCAGCAGGTCGGCCAGATCCTCGACGCGCTCGACCGGCGCAACATCCGCGGCGCTGGCACCACCCTGGCGGTTATCCACGACCTTGGTCTTGAACTTGCGCAGCTGGCGGGTGACCTTATCGGCGGAGAGATCGATGGCGGCATACATATCTGCGCCGTGCTCGGCAACGCGAATCACAGAGCCGCGGGCACGAACCGTGACCTCGACGATTGCCGGGTTGGGGTTCGAGGGGTTCTTCTCATAGCGAAGCACGACGTCGACTGTCATGGGCTCGATATCGAAAACCTTGAGCGCCTCGCCGATCTTCTCATCCACGTGCGCACGCAGAGCATCGGTTACCGTCGTCTTGCGTCCAGAAACCTTGATATCCATACGTGGCTCCAATCTGCCTCGGGGACTTACTGTACTGGCTATGTACCCATTGCCGTGCATTTAATCACGCGGATTCCTAAAGACCCGAATAACGATTGCTTGATACCGCATACCGAAGTCTCGCACTTTTCTGTGGCAAAGTGCGCTATAGGAGGGGACCGGCGGCTTTGTATTTGGTCCCGAAAATTGGCTTTGACCTGCTGATTTTATTGGGATGAAAAAGCCGGGCTCCCCCATCGGGGAAGCCCGGCAGTGCGTGTTGAAACCGTGAAGAGGTGTCCTTTTCAACGTATAGGAGACACCACCCCTAGCAATAACTAGCTATTGAGTTTGTTAATGTCGTCGTCGGTGATGGCACCTTCCTGGCTGGACGATTTGTCCTCGGAGGATGCGGTCTCATTGTTGGAATCGGAGGACTCGCTGCCGGAGGACGTGGTCTCACTGGACTCAGAATCGCCCGGCTGCACGTTAGCGCCCGAAACCGTCTTAGTGGTGAGGTCGTAGGGCATCGTGCCATACCAGACAGAGTGGACCGCCTCGAGCGTGCCGTCGGCCGTAATACCGTCGAGGGCATCGCTCACGGCACGGCACAGTTCGTCATTGGACGAGAGGCCCACAACACCAAGCGTCGAGGGCGCCTCGAGCGCACCGACATAGGAGACCTCGCTCATCAGGCGTGCAAGGTAGCCGCCGGCCGTGGAGTCGCAGATCACATAGTCGACCTCGCCGGACTCGAGCGCCTCAAAGCACTCGTTGATGTTGGAGTAGGTCTTTTGGTTGGCGGTAATGCTCTGCTTGGCAAGCGCCTCCTGCGAGGCCGAGGACATCTGGACACCCAGAGTAGACGTGTTAAGGGTATCGGTGGAAACGCTTAGCGACCCACCATCGCTGGTTTTACCGAACACGGAAGCGGCATCGTACAGGCAGGTGCCGAGCGAGCTAACGTCCCCGTCTGTGGAGTTGATCTCGCCGATAAAGATATCAGCCTTTTTGTCGCCGAGCGCGGAACCTGCCGAGGACGCATCGACAAAGGCGACCTTAAGGCCCATGCGGCTTGCGAGGGCGCGGGCGGCGTCGACCGCATATCCCGTGAGCTCGCCGTCGGCGCCCTGCATGGCCTGCGGCGCATCGGAAGTATCGAGGGCAACCGTCAGGGTTCCGGGAGTGACCAGGGCATCGTCCGACACCGCCGGCGTGACCGTCTCGTACTCGATCTGGTCGATCGTGGGAGTCGTGAACGTAGACAGCGGGTTGAACGCGCATCCGCTCAGGCCCAAAACGGCAATGACCGCTGCGGTCCCAGCACCTAACCGAGCCGCATGCATCAAGCTGCCCCTCACCATGTCCACTACCCTGCCTTCTGTGTCGTATACAATCCGTGCGTTGCGCGGAATATCAGGTTGTTCCCACCAGCTGACCTGGTATTTGACCCCACACTTGCGCACCGGGGTGTTTGCTCGGGAGGCCGCAGCCACCTTCACGACTGGCCCGCTCGCCCGCGAGGCGGTATTGCCCCAAAGAAAGTAGAACGGACGGTGCGGCTTACATCTAGGACGCGCCATGATCGCGCCGCGCGCACGCGGTCGCTTACGTGGATCCCTTTGACCGCGTCTGTCTTGGACTAGGACGGGCATTTCGTCCGTCCGCAACCACAGCCTGGTAGGAACGTAGCGCATTATAGCTAAGTTCAAGCTAAAGTTTAAGGTTAAGGGCGTCATTCGCATCGCGCGCACAGATTTTGCAGGTCGGAGTGGGCTATTCATGCCCCTATGAAGCCCGGAGCTCCCCTACGGGGAGCTCCGGGGCGCCCTTCTTAGGGTGCCCCGGTCAAAATATGGCAAATATGAGTACTGCCACCAATTTAGTAACAGGCAATTTTGGCCTCTCGGACAGATTTTGCGCCCAGTGTCGCCAACCTGATGCTTAGTAATTCTACATTTGTTTATTATCTTCTTACTTTACGCCGCCTCCGAGTCCTAAATTCCTTGATTTTGCTGTTACTGATTTAGTGACAGTACTCATATTTGCCATATTTTGGCCAGGGCATATGATTAACCCTCTATTTTCGACGCGAATTAGACCGGCTTAAGCCCAAAACACGCCCGCAGCGTGTTAAGCAACGCCTCTTGCTTCTTCCTGCGGGCATCGACACGATTCCGGTACCGCTTTCGCATACGCTGGTGCATGCGCCATGCAAGTGCTTCCATCGCTTCCATGTCACAGAGCATTTCGTTGTTGACCGTCGCGACCTCGATTCCCATAGTAATCAAGCCCGTGTTGCGCTTTTCATCATGGATACGTCCCCTACGGGATGAATGGCCCAGCTCGCCGTTGTATTCCAGGTCAAACCGGGCTGTTTCCTGATACGCATCGCAAACTGCGTGCGACATCCCAGAGATTGCCTGCGCGCGGTCATCGAACTCGATCTTGTAGTCGGTCTTAAAAGGACCGCAGGCAAATCCGCCATAGGAAAACGGAAGCGAAAACAGAGCGAGCATGATGCACTCCATGGGCGACAGCAGGTTTTCTGACAGGTAGGGACACAGGCGCAGCAGCTGTTTGGCCGTGCTTCCTTTGCACGCCGCAAGGTAATCTACCAGGCGATCGGGTGTCAGCACGGGCTCGACCTCAAAGTAACCGACATCTGGCGGCTGGTCTTTGTCCTTTGCCAATTTGTTCACGACAGGCGATGTGTAGGGAGGTAGATACTGCCCGCGGTCACTCAGCGAAATCTTAGAGCACAGCTCCTGGGCTAGGGCAAATGCCTGGATACAGCCGACCTCGCGGGCGACGGCAACACAAAGGGCCTCGGGAGATAGACTGTATACACCCGGCTCCACTTCTAGAATCGAGCCGGCAGGCAACCCGGAACACACGGACCAGCCCACGCCAAGCATGCGGCGGCGCTGCGCCGCAGATCCCACCAGCAAGCACAAATCCTCTTGCACCTCGCCGCTTGCGGCTCCAATACGCACCAAGTCGGGAAGATAGATGTCCTCGGTCGAGGGCGACGACGTGCGCAGCGCGCGGCGCTCTTCATCGGGATCGAGGTCCCTCCAGCTGATGTAACCCATTTGTCGGCGCTCGGCGCGCATCATGCGTAGCGCCGAGGCACCCGTCAGAATTACGGAAGCCGCTAGCTGTTCGCTTGTCGGCTCGTTGCGCCGCTCAATCTTTACTGCCACAAAACCACCCCTACCAAACGCGTGCGATAGCGAGGCCATCAACGGCCGTGGCACCGGCGCGCTTGAGTTCCGCCGAAGCCGCTGCCATCGTCGCACCCGTGGTGATAACGTCATCGATAAGCAGCAGGTGGCGGCCGTGCACGTCCTCAACCGTCTCGTACATGCCTTGGGCACGCTCGCGGCGCTCCTCACGACCGAGTTCGCGCTGGTCGCCATGCCCGTACTTGACGAGAGCATCGAGCAGAGGAACACCCGACAGCTCGCAAAATGGGCGCGCAATAGCCTCCATATGATCAAAACCACGCCGCCGAAACGCTGCCGCCGTCGCAGGCACAAACACCACCGCATCCGCACCGGACAGCACGCCTCCGTAGCGATCGGGCGCTACGACCTGGGCATGCAGGGCGGTGTCGTAGAGCAGCTCCGCCAGATACGGAGCCAGACGTCGCTCGCCCGCATCCTTGTACGCTTTAATGATGCGCGGCAGCGGATGCGCATAGACGGCGCACGCCAGGCAGCGGTCGAGCGCCTCCGCCATTGCCGAGGACGTGCCCTCGACCGAACACTCAGTGCACAGCAAATCCCCAAACGGGGCGCCGCATCGGGTACAGCTATGACGTGGGTCGATGAGCGTGAGCGCGGCCAGGCAGTCTTGGCAAATAAGCGCATCGGCGCGTTCGCAGCCGGCACATCGTGTTGGCGACAATGCCTCGAGCGCCTCGTACGTCGCGCGCTCGGCAAACGGTAGCAATTCGTCCGCAAACGGTAGGGCACCGGCACTCTGCAGACGGCTCAATATGTTCAGATGGCTCTTCAAGACACAACCCTCCCTACGCTCGATCGCAGGGAGGGTTGTTGATTCGGCGCTATGATACCCCGATGCGCTCGGGGCAAGGCGGGTTAAATCCGCTCGCGGGCGTTATTCGCCGGCGGGCGGTTGTGGTGCGGACGAAGACGGGGTCGAGCCCTCGCCACCATCCTGGCGCGGCTTGCGGGAACGACGACGGCGACGGCGCTTTTGACCCTGGTCGGCCGAGCCCTCGCCACCGCGCGGCTCGCGCTCGTCACGAGCGGCGCCATGCGAAGCCTTGGCAGCCGCTCCCCCGCCATCTCCGGGACGACGGCGCGTGACCTTGACCTCGCCATCCGAGACCTGATCGGCCACGGAGGGCACTGAGGGCTTCTGCTGCGCGCCCGAGGAATGGCGACGGCGCGGACGCGGCGCGCGCTCCTCCTCGCCACGTGGCTTGCCGCCCTTGTCGACAGGCGCATCGGAGGCCGAGGCGCCCTTGGAAGCGGCACCGGCCTCGCGAGCAGCTGCGGCGCGGAAGGCGTCCTCGCGCTCCTCGCTCGACAGATGACGGCGGCGGCGACGTGTGGGGTTCATGCCGCCGCCGCGATTCTGCTGCTGGGGCTGCTGAACCTCGCGCTCGCGAGAGGCGTTCTTGCCCGCGGCTGCAACCTCGGTAGCATCGCCCGAGCCCGCGCGCTTGCGACGGCGACGGCCATCGGCCGCCCCCTCGGCCTCGGGTGTCTCGGCCTTACCGCGGCCCTTTCCGCGGCCACGGCCCTCGCCCTGACCCTGACCGGCGCGAGCATCGGATTCAGCATCGCGACGACGGCGCTTGGGCATCGACGTGCCGGCCAGACGGTCGGCACTCGACAGGCCATCGCCCACATCGACGCCGTTCTCGCGGTCGAGCTCCATGAGCGCCAGGCGCATCTCGGGCGACTCGATGCGCTCGAGCACGTCGCGCGTCACGCAGTCGGGGCGGCAGCTGCAGCCCTGCTCGGCGGCCTTCTTTTTGCAGCCCTCCGAGCACGTCATATCGGCCAGGTTGACCTTAAAGACTTTACCGTTCTCCAGGCGCAGCACCAGCTGCTCACGCGGCGTGTCATACTCCTGAATACGCGCCTTGCCAAGCGGCGTATCGATGAGCGTCTTCTTTTTGGGCGCACGGCTCTTAAAGTCCTTGTACGCCTCGAACTCATAGCGCAGGCAGCACATCAGGCGGCCGCATACGCCGCTGATCTTGGACGAGTTGAGCGGTAGGTCCTGCTCTTTTGCCATGCGAATCGAGACGGGCTCAAACTGTCCGCCAAAGCGCGTGCAGCAGAGCTCCTGTCCGCATTGGGCATAGCCGCCCACCAGGCGGGTCTCGTCGCGCACGCCGATCTGGCGCATGTCGACGCGAATGTGCAGCGTCGAGGACAGATCCTTGACGAGCTGGCGAAAATCGACGCGCTCCTCGGCCGCAAAGTAGAACACGGCCTTCTCGCCGCCAAACAGGTACTCGACGCCCACCGGCTTCATCTCGAGGTCGAGCTCCTTGACCAGGCGGCGGAAGTCGACCATGGCCTCGTCGCCCTGGATGGCCAGGTCGTCGGCAAGCTGGAGGTCGATGTCGCTCGCCACGCGCAGCACGGGCTTGAGCGGCTGACCGATCTCGTCTTGCGGCACCTCAAAGGGATCGGCCGTGACCAGGCCAATCTCGGTTCCGCGCTCGGTGGAGCAAATGGCATAATCGGCCTCGAGGATATCCAGATCCTGCGGATCGAACCACAGGTCGCGCGAGGCGTAGGTAAACTTAACGGGTACGACTAACGGCATTTCAGTGCCTTCCTGATATCGAACAGCATGACCTCGATGGCCAGCTGAGGAGTAACGTTTCTGGCGATGTTGCGCTCGGCGGTTGCGACCGCCTCGAGCGCCCGCGTGGCACCCGCAACATTCGTCGCGGCGGCAAGCCGCCCGATCGTGTCGCGCACGTCCTCGTTCACAACGTCTGCCGCCTCGTCCTGAAGCGTCAGCAGCACGTCGCGCATGAGCGTCCGCGCGCTCGCCAGCGCTTCCATAATACCCGAACGCTCGCGCGCGTTGAGTTCGCGCTTGTTGCGGTCCTCAAGCTGCTTCAATGCTCCACGCGACAGGTAGTCGGCGTTTTGCTCGAGCACCTTTTCCTGCGTGGACTTGACCTCGGCGAGCGGCGCCTTAACGGCGACGATGAGTGACTTGGCACGGCTGAGCACGTCGGCCTCGTCGGCGGCGATGAGCGAATCGATGGCGCGAACCATCTGACGGCGGGCGTCCTGGCGCTCGGCGCTCTTGAGGAACTCGATGCCACGCGTGGGGCTTCCCGCCACGGCGACGGCCATGCGGCAACGCGCGGGGTCCTGACCGGTGGCGCGGCTCACGGCCTGCGCGGCGACGGCGGGCGATACCAGCCGAAACGGCACGCACTGGCAGCGGCTCACGATGGTGGGCAACATCACGTCTGCCGAGGTGCCCAACAAGATAAACATAACGCCCTCGGGCGGCTCCTCGAGTGTCTTGAGCAGCGCGTTGGCGGTGTTGGCGCGCAGCTGCTCGGCACGGTCGATGATGTAGACCTTGGCCTTGGCGCGGATGGGTGCCAGCGGCACGTCGTCGAGCAGCTCGCGGGTCTGGGCAATGAGGTAGCCCGTGGCGCTCTCGGGTGTGTAATAGTGCACGTCGGGGTGCGTATGGCGAGCAACGCGCACACAACTGTCGCATGAGCCGCAGCCATCCTGCTCGCACAGGAAGGCTTGGGCGAGCGCCCACGCGGCGTCGAGCTTGCCCGCGCCGGGCGCGCCCAAAAACAGGTAGGCGTGCGATGCGCGACCGCTGGCGACGGCATTGGTCAAAAAGTCGCGCACGCGCTCTTGGGTGTCGAGCTTGGCCAGCAGACTTGCCTGAGCGGGGGCCATGCTACTCGGCCTCCTGGGCAAGCGCAGCGGTGACGGCGTCCTGGGAAATGTCGAGGCCGTAGGCGCGAACCCGCTCGACCGTCCGCGCGAAGACGTCCTCGATGGACGCGGTCGCGTCGATGAGCTTTACGCGGTTTGGTTCCTCGGCGGCGATGGCGCAAAATCCCTGGTAGACGCGCTCTTGGAAGGCCATGCCCTTAGCCTCCATGCGATCTGCCGCGCCACGGGCTGCCATGCGCAGCGCCGCCTGCTCGGGCGTGATGTGATAGACGAGCGTGAGCGCCGGGTGCGTCCCCGCGACGGCCAGGTTGTTGGCATCGCGCACTATCTGGCGATCGAGGCCGTCGGCAAACGCCTGGTAGCAAGTCGTGGAATCGTAGAAGCGGTCGCACAGAACCACCTTGCCGGCCGCGAGGGCGGGAGCGATGACCTCGTGCACCAACTGGGCGCGCGCCGCCTCGTAGAGCAGCAACTCGCAGGTGTCGCCCATCGCCGTATTGGCGGGGTCGAGCAGCAGAGCACGGATCTTTTCGCTGATGGCGGTGCCGCCCGGCTCGCGCAGGCTCACAACCTGGTAGCCGGCAAGGTCGAGCGCGCGGGCAAGCAGGCGCGCCTGCGTAGATTTACCGGCGCCATCGACACCCTCGAGCGTAATGAAGCTATGTTGAGCGGGCTCAAAAGCCATGGGCGCAGCCCCTTCCTACAAGGCGCGTAAATGCAGATATATCAACCAAGCCATGATACCCCAGTGCTCGGTGCGTCCCCAATGACCAAAGGCGCCTTTCCAAAGTTGCGGTGAAATAGGGACTGATTGAAGCTCTGAGACCGCCAAACAGTCCCTATTTCACCGCAACTTATGATGGAGAATTTTGGACGCTGGGTATAATCGTCGTATTGCATTGAAATGTGGCGAAAGGAGTGGCAATGTCTCGGTATTGCGCCTCGTGCGGCAAGCTTCTTGCAGATAATGCCAAGTTCTGCACCTCGTGCGGTGCACCCGTTGAGCAAACAACCGCGAGCGATAGCCAGCCCGCTTTTGAGCAGACCGGCTCCCTTGATACGCCGCAAGCCAAGGCGGACGACCCCCTCGCCTATCGCCCCGACCCCGCCGCAAGCCCTGCGGCCGTCGAGACCACGCAGCGCATACCCGTCGCGAGCGGCTCGCCCCAACAGGAGCCGGCTCCCGCATACACGCCCGCTTCGCCACAGACCCCCGCTCCCAAAAAGAGCGGCACCGGGCCGCTTATCGCCGTTATTGTTGTGCTGGTGGCGATCATCATCGCCCTGGTCGTTTTCTTTGTGATCAAGCCTTTCGACAACGCCGCCACGCAGACGACTGCCGAGGTAGCTAAGCCGCACCATGACGTCGACGACGATGACCTAAAGCCTCTCGGCGATCCCAACAGCCTGTACGACGATGATGACGATGACGACGAGGATGGCGGCGAAGCAACGCTCTCCGAGCAGAACCTCTACCGCCGACTGAGCGAATACTACGACTTGCTCGAAGACCTCGACAACTACGTCCGTGGCTGCGCGCAGAACTTCAACGGCAGCTATCTGGAAGAGGATCGAACCACCCGTCAAAATCTCGCCGACGTCGCCGAGCGCACGGAGGACACCATCGAGCAGTATTACGACATCGTCGAGGACCTAGACGTCCCGACGAGCTCCAAGAACTACAGCTCCTGGAAGGACATCATCGCCCTGTACGACGACCTGGATCACCGCATTGACGCAATCTGTGATGCCTGGGAGATCAGCCTGAAATACGCCAAGCCTGCGGACCACAAGAATGAGATCGTGGCGCCGCTGTCGCGCGACAACGTGGCGGGCACCAATGACAATAAGTATCGCCTAGACTTTGAGGAGCGCTATCCCGGCGCCAAACCCGTCGAAGTGAACTAGCGCTTTGTCGTTCCCGAGCCGGCAGTTAGGGACGTTCCTAAACTGCCGGCAGAAAAGAAACGTCCCTAACTGCCGGATAAAAAACGAGCGAGGATTTTGAGGTCCTCGCTCGTTTTTGTTTTAGTCAATGTTCCGACTGCGCCGTTACTTGTCGGCGGCTGCTTTCTTGGCAGTCGACTTCTTCGCGGTCGCCTTCTTGGAGGCAGTGGCTTTCTTAGCCGTCGTCTTCTTGGCCGCCGTCGTCTTCTTTGCCGTGCTCGCCTTGGTTGTGGTCTTGCGGCCGCGGGCGGGCTTCTTCTCCTTGGTCGGGCAGTCCATGTTGACGCAGATACGCCACGGGCCGCGCGCCGTGTTGACCACCACGATGGGGGCACCGCACTCGGGGCAGGTCTCGCCCGTCGCCTCGAGCTTGCCACGCGCCGGCAGCGGATAGCTCACGCCGCAGTCATCGTAGTTGGTGCAGCGGATAAAGCGCTTGCCGCTCTTTTCGCTCTTGTGCGCGATCAGGTCGCCATGGCGTCCTGCCTCGGCGCACACCTTGCACTCGCCCACCTTAAGGTCGGGCTCGTAGTTGGTGGGGCACGTGGGGTTCACGCAGATCTCGAAAGCCTTCTGGCGGAACGGCTGGCACTTAATGCGCGGTGCACCGCACTCGGGACACACGGCCGCCTCACCCTCGAGCGGGCTTACCTTGACGCCGCTCGGCACCGGATAGGTCACGTCGCAGTCGGGCCAGCCCATGCAGCCGATAAAGCTGCCACGGGTCTTGGCACTCGTCTTCATAACCAGGTCCTTGCCGCACTTGGGGCAGGCGCCCACGCGCGCATCGGCCGTAACGGCGTCGCTGATAGCGTCGCCCAGTTCCTGCGTATGCTTGAGCAGCTCGTCGAGCACACCGGCCAGCAGCGCGCGCGAGTGCGTCACGACATGCTCTTCGGTGTCCTCGCCGCGCTCCACGCGGGTCATGTCGCCGTCGAGCTCGCTGGTCATATCGGGGCTCGTGATGCGCGGGGCAAACTGCGACAGCGCATCGATGATGGCGATACCCAGCTGGCTCGGCTCCACGGGATCGTTTTTGAGGTAGCGCACGGCGTACAGGCGCTCGATGATGCTCGCGCGCGTGGACTTGGTACCCAGGCCGCGCTTCTCCATCTCCTGCACGAGCTTGCCCTGGCTGTAGCGCGCGGGCGGCTCGGTCTGCTTGGCCTCGAGCTTAATGTCGAACACGTCGACCGTATCGCCCTGCTCCAGCGGCGGCATCTGCTCGTCGCGTTTAAGGCCGTACGGGTATGCCTCGCGGAAACCCGGGGTAACGAGCACGTCGCCCGAGGCCACGAACGGCTCGCCGTTGACGTCGAGCTCGAGCTTGGTGTTCTCGATGGTCGCGGGACCCATGAGCGTTGCCAGGAAGCGACGGGCGATGAGGTCGTAGAGCTTGCGCTGACCGCCGTCGAGCATGGACGGATCGCCCTCACCCGTGGGATAGATAGGCGGGTGGTCAGTGGTCTCGACCTTGCCGCGCGTGGGCTTCATGGGACCGGCGAGCACCTTTTTGCACACGGGCGCCAGCGCCGGGTTGATCTTTGCCAGGTCGCTCACCACGGCGCCCAGATCGAGCGTCGCAGGGTACACGGTATTGTCGACACGCGGGTAGCTGATGAGACCGGCCATGTAGAGGGACTCGGCGATGCGCATGGTGCGTGCGGGCGAGATGCCCTCGGCCGCGGCGGCAGCCTGCAGCGAGGTCGTCGCAAACGGCGTGGGCGGCTGCTGCTTACGCGAGCGCTTGGTCACCGCGGCAACGGTCGCCGTCTTGGCGCCGTCGACGTGACCATACGCCGTCTCGGCAGCATCTTTGTCGGTAAAACGCGCCGTCTTGTGCGCAATCTTAAAGCGGTCGTCCTCGGCGGCGCCCTGTGCGGCACCCATGCCGCGAATCTGCCAATAGTCCTCGGGCACAAACGCCATGCGCTCGCGCTCGCGCTCGACCACCAGGGCAAGCGTCGGTGTCTGCACGCGGCCGGCAGAACGCACGTTGCCAAAGCCGCCGAACTTGGCGAGCGTCAGGTAGCGCGTGAGCACCGCGCCCCAAATGAGGTCGATGTGCTGGCGGCTCTCGCCGGCGTCGGCCAGATTCTGGTCGAGCGAGACGAGATTATCGAAGGCCTGCGTAATCTCGGCCTTGGTAAACGAAGAGTATTGGGCGCGGGCAACCGGCAAGTCGGGTGCCACCTCACGCACCTTGTTGAGGGCGTCCGAGCCGATCAGCTCGCCCTCGCGGTCGAAGTCCGTAGCGATGATGACACTGTCGGACTTCTTAGCCAGGTTCTTGAGCGAGCGAATGAGCTCTTTCTCGGCCGGCAGCTTAATGACGGGTGCCCAGGTGAGGTAGGGCAGACTCTCAAGCTTCCAGCCCTTGATGGAGATACCGTCGGCAAGAAACGGCTTGCGCTTGGTGTCATAGGGCGGGCGCGCCAGGCCATCGGGCATGTCGGCCGGCAGCATCTCGCCGTCCTCAGTAACCGAATACCAGCCCAGCTTTTTATCGAACAGCACGCTGTCGCAAAAATCGGGCGCAAGGATGTGACCGGCAAGACCGATCGTCACGCACTCCTCGCCCTTCCACTCAAAACGGTAAATGGCGGTGTTGTACACTTTGTCCTTTTTGGGTTTGCCCGTGGACAGACGCTCGGCGATCTGCCGCGCGGCGTCGTTTTTCTCGGCGATGATGAGCTTCAAAAGAGGCTCCTATCTCGTGTCTCTGCGGCTACGCCCGCCCGTGTGGCGGCCGATTTACGCCCTTGCTTGCTCGATCTGCCCGATGAGCCAATCGCACCAGGCATCCATGCCCTCGCCCTTGCGCGCGCTCACGGCAAACCGCGGCGCCTGCGGATTGAGGTCATCGAGTGTCTTAGTATACCTATCCATGTCAAAATCGAAAGCCGGGGCCACGTCGACCTTGTTGAGCAGCTGCGCGCCGGCATGTTGGAAGATGCCCGGATACTTGATGGGCTTGTCGTCGCCCTCAGGCACCGAGAGGATCATGATGGACAGGTTCTCGCCCAGGTCAAAATCGACCGGGCAGACCAGGTTGCCCACATTTTCGATAAAGATGACGTCGATGTTCTCCAGACCGACGGCCTGGTCGAACGCATCGACAGCCTCCATGATCATGTTGCCCTCAAGGTGGCACAGGCCGCCCGTGTTGATCTGGATGGCGGGCATACCGGCTTCCTTCATGGTGATGGCGTCGACATCCGAGGCGATATCGCCCTCAATGACGGCACAGCGCAGGCCAGCCTTGTCGCGCAGGCGCTCGTTGGTGCCCAGGATCGTGGTGGTCTTGCCCGAACCTGGGCTCGACAGCACATTGATCACATAGGTGTTTGTCTCATTAAATCGCTGACGCAGCTGATCTGCCAGGCGCTCGTTGCGCGACAGAATCGGCGACGCGATATCAATCGTTTTCTCGGCCATACTTAGCGCTCCTTACTTTGGCCCCTTTATACCCCATCACTAGATGGCTAGCGGGCTAATCGTCGGGGGTTTCGATTTCGATACTCGCGATATCGAGCTCGCGGCCGTGCAGTAGGCGCACGTTGGCACCACCACACTGGGGACAGCGACAGTGAAAGCGATCGTGCTCAAAGACCTTGCCGCAGTCCAGACACTCGCTTTGTGGATGGACTTCCTCCACGGCAAGCTCGCAGCCGCGCGTGAGCGGGTCCTCGTCGCGAAACGTCTCCCACGCAAAGTCAAGCGCCTCGCGCACGACCTCGGTCATATCCCCGATACGCAGCGTTACCAAAACGGCGCGCGAGGCCCCCGCCCCACGCGCCGCGCGAATCACTGTATCGAGTATGCCGTTGACAATGCCAACCTCGTGCATACCGATTTACTCCTCGTCGTCCTCTTCGTCGTCCGAAAACAGGTCCAGACGGCTCACAAACAAGCCCTCCTTGCCCTCGCGCGCGGTAATGACCACACGGGCGATGGCGAGCGAGATCTCGTAGAGCGAAAGCAGGGCACCGTACATAAGGCCCAGCGTGACGGGCGAGCCGTCGGGCGTGATCACGGCCGAGCCCACAAGCAGGCCAACGTATACATAACGCCAGGCACTGCGGAAAGCAGCGTAGGACACGATGTGGAAGACGGACAGGTAGAAGATGATGAGCGGCAGCTCAAACGCCACACCAAAGCCGATCATAAAGAGCAGCTCCATGTTGACGTAGTTCTCCAGATCGGGCAGCGCCGTGGCGACGGCCGAGGTCTCGCCGATGAGCCACTCAAAGCCCGCAGGGATGATGATGAAGTAGCAGAAGATTGCGCCCAGGAAGAACAGCACCGTCGAGGCGAGCACCGTGGGCACAACCCATTTGCGCTCGTTGGGGCGAAGCGCCGGCAGGAAAAATGCCAGAATCTGCCAGATGATCATGGGCGTGCACATGACCACGGCCATCTTGATGGCCAGCGAGAAGCGCAGTCCAAAGCCGCCGAGCGTGGTGGTGATGTAGAACTTACCGTCCGGCACAAAGGAGCGGATGGGGTCTTCCAGGATGTCGAGCACCACGGGCGTGGCGAAATAAAGCACGATGGCGGCGGCAAACACCGACACGACCACGATGGTCAGGCGGCGACGGAGCTCGCCCAGGTGATCGAAGAGCGGCATGCGCGCAGGTCCGATAGGCATTACTCATCGCCTCCCTTCGGGGCGTCGGCGGCAGCGGCGTCGTCCTCGGCCTCGAGCTCGCGAGCGAGCTGGTCGACGACGGCCTTGCGCTTGCGAGGGCGACGGGCGTAGAGGTCAGCCGTCGTGGGCTCTGCCGGCTCGGGCTCGGGCTCCGGCTCTGCAGCAGATTCGGGCTCGACGGCGGCAGCGGTGGCAGCGGTGGCAGCGGCAGGCTCGGCACCCTCGGCCTCGGACTCCTCAGCAGCACCCTCGCCCTCGGCGGCAGCCTCGCTCGCGGCCTTCTCGGCAGCAAGACGGGCACGGCGCTCGGCAAAGGTCTCCTTCTTGGCGGGCGCTGCCGTCTCGGCGGCATCCTCGTCCGCATCGGAATCGTCGTCGGTCGCAGCAGCCTTCTTGGGCTTGACCGGGGCCGACGCGGCCTCGCTCACCGGATCGATTATCTCGGACTGAACAACGGCCGTCATCTTTTCCTGCGTCTCGCGGAACTGACGGATGGCACGGCCGATCGTGCGGCCCATCTGTGGGAGCTTATCCGGGCCAAACAGCAAAAAGCCGAAGACCACGATGATCGCGAGCTCACCCTCTCCAATACCAAACACACATACCTCCAAGGCTCGATGTGAGTCGAGCCCGCACCGCGCCATTCGGCCGGAACTCGTCTATTCATTCGGTCAAGTATAGCGCCCGGACGCCAAAACGTCCGAGCGCATCACAAACATATGCCAAACGGCACGCCCTTTTGGGGGGCAAAGATTATGCAGCGGTGATCGAAATCTCCTGGTCGACACCCAACAGCTGGACCACGCGCATCACCGGGGGCTGCACATTGGTGCAGCTAAAGCGCTTACCGTGGTCGACCGCGTGGTGCGCGGCGCCCACGAGCACGCCAATGCCCGTCGAATCGATGTAGCTCACCTGGGCAAAATCGAGCTCAACGGCCTCAGTGGGCTGCTCGAGCGCCAGGTCGATAGCATTGCGCAGGCTATCGGCGTTAGAGATATCGATCTCGCCGGTTACCTTAATGGTGTAGATCTCCGGCGTGGGGTTGGTGGAAATACCCAAATCCATGTATACGCTCCTTTACGTATCGAAAGTGCGGATAGTACGGGAAGCCGCGCGTTAGGCGCGCTCGGCACGCGCAAGCTCGGCAGCGACAAGCTTGACGGCCAGCACCAGCACATCGAGCGCGGCCTCCAGGTCCTCGACCGTGGGATAGCTCGGCGCGATGCGGATGTTGGTGTCGCGCGGGTCCTTGCCATAAGGCCAGGTGGCACCAGCCGGCGTGAGCTTGACGCCCAGGTCGGCGCAGAGCGCGGCGACCTTCTGGGCTGAACCCTCGGGACCATCGAAGCTTACAAAGTAGCCGCCGCGGGGGTGCGTCCAGGTGGCGCAGCCCGTCTCGCCCAGGCCCTCGGTGAGCTTGCGCTCAACGGCCTCAAAGCGCGGGCGCAGAAACTCGGCATGCTTTTTCATGTGCTCCTTGACCGCCTCGATGGTGGGAAGGAAACGCACGTGACGTAGCTGGTTGAGCTTGTCGGCGCTGATGAGGCCGGCCTTCAGGCGCTTGGAGAACTCGGCGATGACCGCGGGGCTCGCACCGATAAAGCCGATACCGGCGCCCGGGAAGGTGATCTTGGACGTCGAGGCAAATGCCACCACGCGGTCCTCGGTGCCCGCCGCGCGAGCGAGGTCAAAGATGTTTGCGAGCTCGTCGGTCTCGTCGTACAGGTCGTGCACGCAGTAGGCGTTGTCCCAGAAGATGCGGAAATCGGGTGCGGCCGTGGGCATCTCAACCAGGCGGCGCACAGTGTCCTCGCTAAAGGTGATGCCCGTGGGGTTGGAATACTTGGGCACGCACCAGATGCCCTTGATGGAATCGTCGGCGGCGACGAGGCGCTCGACCTCGTCCATGTCGGGGCCGTTGTCGGTCATCGCGACGGGGACGTTCTCGATACCCAGATCGGCGGTGATGCCAAAGTGGCGGTCGTAGCCGGGAACAGGGCACAGGAACTTGACCTTCTTGCCGTCGTGCGCGGCCTCGTAAGCCTCCCAAGGGTCGCTACCACATGAGCCGCAACGCCAGAACATACCGGCGATATCGTGCTCGATCAAAAGGCTCGACGAACCCAGCACGAGCGTCTGCTCGGCGGGGCAGCCCAGGAACTCCCCCGCCAGCTTGCGTGCCGAGGGAATGCCCTCAAAGCAGCCGTAGTTGGAACAGTCGACGTTGCCGTCGTGCAGGTCGGCATCGGCATTGAGGATATCGAGCATGGGTCGAGAGATGTCCACCTGGGAGGGCGACGGCTTGCCGCGGGCCATGTCGAGCGCCAGGCCCTTGGCCTTGACCTCGGCGACCTCGGCTTTGAGCGCCTCGATGGCGGCATCGAGTTCGGTGGTTTCCATCTTCTGGTAGATCGTCTGCATGGGTGCGACCTTTCACGAAGCGGTACGTTGCAGTTCGTCTAAGTATAGACCGCCACCGCCGCAACGGTATGAAGCCGTGATAGATTAAGTCCATCGCAATAAATTACGAATCGCCGCGCATGCCGGCGTGAAGCGCCCAAGGAGGCACTATGGAGTACGGATCGTTCCAGGCCGAGGAATTCGGCGACCTGCAGCGCCTGGTCGACGGACTGTTTTACGACCGCCACACCATCGACCGCCTGGATCTCATCGTGCAGGCCGAGATCTTGGACCTCGCGCCCGATCTCATGGAAATCGTCAACCTGCTACCGCCCGGCTATTACGACCGCCAGTCACTTTGCGACCAGCTCAACTCCGCCTTGGCCGCCCACGGCTGGGGCGCCATCTACGGCACCGTGGAATAAGCCTAGTCATTTAAGAACGTCCCCAATGACTAAAACGCCGCTTGTGATGGTGTTCACAGGCGGCGTTTTCAAACTTGTATGTGCTCTTACTCGTCCTTGGGCGCGGGGTGTTTGCAGACCACGCTCATGTAGATCATGCCAAGCACGGCCGCGGTGACCGAACCGGCAAGGATGGCGGCCTTGGCAGCCAGAACCTCAAACTGGGCCGTCGGGAAGGCAAGGCCGCTGATGAGGATCGACATGGTGAAGCCGATGCCGCCCAGAATGCCCACACCGGCAATCATGTGCCAGTTGACATTGCGCGGCAGCTCGGAAATCTTGAGCTTAACCAGGGCAAACGTCATGCCAAAGATTCCGATCGGCTTGCCCAGCAGCATGCCAAAGTACACGCCGAGCGTCACCGGGTCGGTGAGCAGCGTGCTCATGTCCACGCCCACTAGGCGAACCTGCGCGTTCACGAACGCAAAGATCGGCAGAATCACAAAGTTGACCGGCGTGGAGATCAGACGCTCCATGCGGATGAGCGGCGGGGTCACGCGGTGCATGACGCGCTCGACCTTGGTGGTCGAGACGGTAAAGTCATGCTGACCCAGGATGTGCGCCTCGTCATCGTAGCGGTCATCGAGCAGCGGCAGGCACTCCCCCAACCAATCGGTGAGGCTATCGAGCTTGACGCCGCACTTGGCCGGGATGGTGAAGGCCAGGATGACGCCGGCAAGCGTAGCGTGCACGCCGCTCTTGAACATGCAGAACCACAGCAGCAGGCCCAGCACCGAGTACGGGGCAAGGCGGTAATGCTGCGTCCTGTTGAGCCACACGAGCGCGCAGGTCACAAGCGCGGCGGCGCCCAACCAAAACGGATTGGGGCTCTGACCGTAGAAGATGGCGATGGCGGCGATGGAGATGAGGTCGTCGGCGATGGCGAGCGTCGAGAAGAACACACGCACGCCGTTGGGCACGCGATTGCCCAAAAGCGACAGCACGCCCAGCGCAAAGGCAATATCGGTTGCCATGGGAATGGCCCAGCCGTTGTGCGCGCCGGCATGGTTAAAGATCAGATAGATGCAGGCGGGAACGACGACGCCGCCCACGGCCGCCAGCATGGGAAGCATAGCCTGGCGCGGGTTTTTGAGCTCGCCGACCGTCATTTCATACTTGAGCTCAATGCCCACCAGCAAAAAGAAAATCGCCATGAGGAAGTCGTTGACGAAAAGCTCAACGGTGAGACCGGCCGTAAGGTTGCCCAGACCCACATACAGCGGGGTCTCCAAAAAGTGATGGATGGCCTCGTAGGCATCGGTATTGGCGCAAATGACGGCGGCGATGGCGGCGAAGACCATGACGGCGGCGGAAATCGTGCCGTTCTCGGCGATGCGCTCCCAGATGTCGTGGCGCTCAAAACGCTTGCGCTCACGAACGTTGAACAGCTGCTCAGTTGCTGCCATGGGCGGCTCCTTTCACGGGAAAGCTCCCGTCTTAAAAAAGCACGGCCCGCCCAAGTGGCGGCGCCGCGCTCTAACGTATTACGCTTGCATCTAGCCTACCCTGCACGACAAGCACGCAGGCGTGACCGAAAAGCGGAACCACAGGTTGAACATTATTTGCTCAACGGCACGGGCACGCCTGTCCAGGAGACGACGCGGCGACGTGCACAAAAAACGACCGGAGCGCGGGGCGTCCGCGATCCGGTCGTGGCGTTTGGTCAACTAAACCTAGCAGGCGGCCATGATGGGGGCTGCGACCTGCTTCTTACGGGAGAGGACGCCCGGCATCCAGACGCCGTCGTGCTCGTCGGCAATGCCCAGGCCCTTCTGAGCGGCCTCGGTCTCGCCCTCGAGCAGGACCTGCGAGCCCTCCTCCATGATGTCGGTGATGCACAGGACGATGCCGTCGGCACCCTTCTCGGCAGCGTAGGCGCGCATGGCCTCGCGAATCTCGTCGATCATGCCGAGTGCGCGGGTCTTGTCGACAGTCTCGTACTGGCCGATGAGCAGCTTCTTGCCAGCAGGCTCGAACATCTTGATGTCGTTGCCGACCATCTCGGCTGCGGTGAAGGAGCCGGACGGACGGGTGAGGAAGACCTCCATGCCAAACTTGACCGGGTCGACGCCCACCTGCTCGCCGAGCTTGGCGGCGACGGCGCGGTCGACATCGGTGGTGGTGGGGCTCTTGAGCATGAGCGTGTCGGTCATCATGGCCGAGAGCAGCAGCTTGGCCTGAACGTCGGAAAGCTCAACGCCGAGCACGCCGGCGAGCTTGGTGACGATGGTGCAGCTGGAGCCCCAGGGCAGGCAGATGTAGTGCAGCGGGCCGGCGGTCTCGAAGTCGCCGATGCGGTGATGATCGACAACGCCAAAGACCGTGGCGCCCTTAAGGCCGGCGACGGACTGGGCGGACTCGTTGTGGTCGGTGAGGACGACGAGCTGGCCGGCCTCGACGGACTCGATCACGCGGGGCTCGGCAATGCCGGCGTCGGCGAGCAGCTTGGCGGACTCGGCCGGAAGCTGACCAAGGGCGCAGGCCTCGTAGGTGTTGCCGGCATACTCAACCTGGTTGAGCAACTGGGACAGGACGACGGCGCTCATGATGGCGTCGTTATCGGGGTTCTGGTGACCAAAGACAAGAACGTTTGCCATGGATATCCTCCACTTGATATGTGTACTTGGACGTAGCTATGGTAGCACGCCGATGCCGAGCCTTCGCAGACGGAAGGGCTACGGCATATTTTGGGGCAGGCACTGGGCCAAGGTTGTCCCTTTTGCACCATATTGGTGCAAAGTAACCTGTCCCCCTTGCACCAGCTATTTTCCGGCGGCGCGCAGGGCTACGTAGGCGGCACCGATGATGCCGGCGTCGTTTCCGAGCGAAGCGACCTTAATGGGCGTCTCGCGCGAGGCGGAAAGCGCGTACTGCTTAAAGTGCTCGCGAACCTTGTCGAGGTAGACATCGGCCGAGGCAGAGGCGCCGCCGCCGATGAGGAACATCTCGGGATCAACCACGTTGGCAATAAGCGCCAGTGCGCGGCCGAGATAGTCGGCCATGGTATCGGCAGCTGCCAGCGCGAGCTTGTCGCCCTCGCGGCAGGCCTGGAACACGTCCTTGGAATCGGAGGGGCCGGTCAGCTCGATGGGCTCGACGCCCGCCTCCTCGCACTCGGCAAGGTAGTTGCTCACCACGCCGGTGGCGCTGGAATACTGCTCCAGATGGCCATGGCCGCCGCAGCCGCAAGTGCGCTCCTCAGCCGGGTTCAGGCACATGTGGCCAATCTCGCCGCCGGCGCCCACAACGCCCGATACCACGTCGCCGTTAACGATAACGCCGCCGCCCACGCCGGTACCAATAGTGACCATCACCACGTTCTGTACGCCCTTGGCAGAGCCGAGCCAGGCCTCGCCCATAGCAGCGGCGTTGGCGTCGTTCTCGTACTTAACGACCGCGTCGGGGCAGTGCTCCTGGATGGCAATCTTGAGCTCGGGCAGGTTAATGGCAATGTTGGCCTTGACCTTGGCATCGCCCGATGCCGGGATGGGGCACGGAACGGCCAGGCCAATGCCCGCCACAAAGGCACGCGGAACCTGGGCCTTGGCGACCACCTGGTCGATAGCCTCGGTCACCGCGGCAAAGCCCGCAGCGTCAACGATGGGAGGCGTGGGCACGCTGGCCTTGGCAAGCAGGTTTCCGTCCTCATCGAACAGACCCTCCTTGACCGAGGTACCGCCGACGTCGATGCCGATGTAATACTGCTTAGGTTCCATGGGAGCCCGCCTTTCTCGTTTAAACATTGCCTGTATGGTACCGCTCCCAAGGCAAAAACCTACCAAAAAGGGACAGGTTTGTTTTGGCAGGTTTTATCTGGGAAAACGCGAATGGCCGCTTAACACGACATTACTCAGATGTTTATCTATTTAGAGCGCTCTAATTTATATGCAAAGCGACTTTTAATTATATCTTTCTCGAACTTTTTCAATATATAATAGGGATGCTTAGGTGTTAACTATACTTTCTTTTATACTCAACCAAGTTGGAAAGGAGGTTCCATGATTCCCAAATACGAGGCGATAGCTGCAGATATTCGTCGCACTATCGAGGATGGCGCTCTTAAACCGGGCGACAAGCTTCCTACCGTCGTTGAGTTCTGCAAACTCTATAGCGTTTCCAAAATCACCGTCAAACGAGCTATTGAACAAATCACCGAGGAAGGTCTTATTACCAGCCGGCGCGGATCGGGTACCTACGTTAAGGACACGGCGGGGCTTCCCGGCCAGGCGTTTTTCCAGGGCAAAAACGACCGTACCCAGGGTTTTTCGTATGAGCATCGCGGGGAAAAGGTGACCTCGGTGGTCTACGATTTCTCGATTGTTAATCCACCAGCGGACATCGCAGCCCAGCTGGGAATTGCCGAGGATGACTTTGCCTATCACATCGTGCGCGTGCGTCAGGCCGACGAGAAGCCCGTCGTTATCGAGTACACCTACATGCCCCTCGAGCTGATTCCAGGCCTTAAAAAGAAGGACCTGTACGGATCGCTCTACCGCTTCATCCGCGAGCAATGTGGCCTGAAGATTTCAAGCTTTCACCGTACCATTCGCGCCGTGGCAGCAACCGAGGAAGAAGCAGAGCGTCTGGACACCAAACCCGGCTCTCCCCTGCTCGAGCTCACCCAGATTGGCTTTTTGGACAGCGGTGCCGCCTTTGAGTATTCGACCTCGCGCAACGTTGGCGACCGCTTTGAGTTGCACAATGTAACGTTGGCGTAGGTTTTTGTAGTCATGCGGGCGCTCGTTTTGCGCCGCTTTGCGCGGCGCCCGCGCAACACAATGGAGGTATGAATATGTCCGATTTGATTAAACTGACGCCGATCTTCCGCAAGAAGATCTGGGGTGGCCGCCAGCTCGAAACCGTATTTGGTTACGACATTCCCGAGGGGCCCATCGGTGAGTGCTGGGCCATCTCGGCCCATCCCAACGGCGACTGCCAGATTGCGGAGGGCCCGTATGCAGGCCACACGCTGTCGTGGCTGTGGGCCGAGCACCGCGAGCTCTTTGGCAACTGCGAGGGCAAGGAGTTCCCGCTGCTCATTAAGATTCTGGACGCCAAGGACGACCTTTCGATCCAGATTCATCCCAACGACGAGTACGCCGCCGAGCACGAGAACGGCAGCCTGGGCAAAACCGAGTGCTGGTATGTACTGGACTGCGAGCCCGACGCCACGATTATCGTCGGCCAGCGCGCGCACGACCGCGCCGAGGCTGCACAGATGATCGAGGAGGGCCGTTGGGACGAGATGCTCAACGTGCTGCCGATTCACAAGGGAGACTTTTTCCAGATCGACTCCGGCACCGTTCACGCCATCAAGACCGGCACGCTGATTCTGGAGACGCAGCAGTCGAGCGACGTGACATATCGCCTGTACGACTACGACCGCCCCGGCACCGACGGAAAGCTGCGCCCGCTGCACATTAAGCAGAGCCTCGACTGCATCGACTTTGATGTTCAGGCTCCGACCGACGGCACGGTGAACGCGCCTGAGGTCGACGGCGTGACCGAGCTCGAGTCTAACCCCTGCTACACCGTCGATCGCGTGCGTGTCGACGGCAGCAAGATCCTCGACCAGCGCTGGCCCTTCATGTGCCTGTCGGTCATCGACGGCGAAGGCACCGTCTGCGGCGACCCCGTCCACAAGGGAAGCCACCTGCTGGCCCCGAACACCGTCAGCTCCATCGACCTCGAAGGCAAGATGGAACTGATCATCAGCCACCTGTAGGTCACCGGTCCCCAAGCGCTCGCCGGGACGGGGCGCGGGGTTTGGTCGCCTGCTCGGACAGTCCTGCTCGCACGGAGAGCACATTAAGTGCTCTCCGGCTCGTGCGGAACTCGCGATCGACCAAAC
>CABUTN010000002.1 GCA_902494565.1 uncultured Collinsella sp.
AGTCCCGAAAAACACGGGTAGGATATCGGCATTGCCTTACAACTATACTCGGTTAGTCACAGAACGGGAACGTAAGTATGCGCTGCCTTATCATCCACAACCCGGCATCGGGCCCCGGCTCAGATGAAATCTTCGCATTCACGCACGCCCTCGCGCAGGGCGGCGACGAGGTCGTGATGCGCTTTATCGGCGATGGCATGGAGCCCGAGGACGCCGTGGCGGACGTGCGCGAGTTCGATCGCGTGGTGGTCTCGGGCGGCGACGGCACCGTCTCCAACGTGCTCGACCAGATGCGCGGATGCGGCGTCCCCACACTCGTCTTCCCCTCTGGCACGGCATGCCTGTTCTTCAACAACATAGGCAATGCCCCCGAGGCGGCGGCACTCGCCAAGGCCTGCCGCGCCGGCCGCACGGTCAAGGTCGACATGGGTGAGCTCTTTTGGCTCGACGAGGACGGCAACGAAAAGCGCCATGGTTTTATCATCATCGCCGGCTCGGGCTTCGACGCCGAGATCATGATGAAGGCCGCCCCCACCAAAAACGACATCGGCGAGATCGCCTACTTCCTGTCGGCGCTTGCCACGCCCAATCCCACAGTGGCGCGCTTTACGATTGAGCATGACGGCATTGTCGAGGAGCTCGACGGCATCTGCTGCATGGCAGGCAACACCTCGGTCATCCAAAACGACATCAACCTGTTCCCAGACTGCCGCATGAACGACGGCATGGTCGACATCGCGGTCATCGAGCCCGTAAAAACCGTGCAGTTGCTGCCCACCGTGATCACCGCTGCGCTCGACCCCGCCGGCAAGGTGCTCGGTCGCCCGCAGTTCAAGATCATCCAGACCAAGGAAGCTAAGATTACCTGTACACCGTCGCTGGGCATGCAGTTCGATGGCGAGATTATCTCCAGCAACTCCGGCGTCTTTGGCGCCCGCGCGCTTCCGCAATGCCTCGACCTCATCGTCGACGAATTCTCACCGCTCGGTAAATAGGAGGACCCCATGAACGACAATCCCCTGCTCGGCTTTATCGTCATCGTTTTGGCCATGCTCGTCGGCTATGCGATCAACGTGATTCACCGCCGGAAGAAGTAATTCCACATTGGTATGATATTCATCCAATTATCGTCTCCCCCGCTGTTTATGCATTTGCCAAACAGCGGGGGATTTTTCATTTCGGTATTTCCAGACGCTTTATCCAGATGCAGTAATTGCAGGGCGTCTTTATTTGGCTAAAGCTACAAACTGAGTATATTAAACCGCTCATCGCATATTTCATTACGCTTATCGAGTAAGCATTTTTCATAGATGAATATTGTTTCCGATTCGTTACGCTAAGGAAGTGTCTTTATTGGCTGAAGCCCTCTGGCTGCGGAGGGCTTTCGCACGCTGGGAGGGAATATGAGGAAAACTCACCCCGTCAACGCGCTCAAAAAGCTTGGCATAGGCCTCGCCTTTGGAGCTGCAACCATCATGTCCATGCCGACCTCTGCGCTCGCCTGCACGCAGATGTACATGGGCAAAGATCTAACGGCCGACGGCAACACGTACTACGGCCGTGCCGAGGACTTTGGTGCGCGTTACCTCAAACACTTCGGCATCGAACCTGCCCACGAAGCTGGCTTTACGTACAGCTCGAATGAGTCTGCTTTCGAATACACTTCGAATAAGCCTACATATCGCTACAGCTACGTACGTGACCATCCCTCCAATTGGGAGGGCCACACCGACGCCTACTCCGAAGCCGGTATCAACGAGAAGGGTGTCTCTTGCTCCGCTACGCTGAGCACCTCCTATAACGAGGATGCCAAAGCAGCAGACCCAATCGATGAGGCTACCGGCATCGGCGAGTACAGCTACGGCAGCGTCATCCTGGGCCAGAGCGCCAATGCCCGCGAGGGCGTCGAGCTCCTCGGCAGCCTGATCGACGAGCAGGGCACTTGCACTAACGACCAGATCATTATCGCCGACAACAACGAGACCTGGCTGTTCGCCACGCTTTTGCCCATCAATGGATTGCCATGAAGCTGGCCGACGACGTCGCCTCACTCAACCCCAACATCGGCAGCCTCAACTACGATGTCGACCTGAACGATACTGAGAACTGCCTGCACTCCAAGGACATCGAGTCCATGCCCGTGGAGAAGGGTTTCGCCAAATACTCCGCTGACGGTAAATTCGATGTCGCCCAAACGTATGGCGAAAGCCTCGCCGATTCTGGCGTTAACCAATGGTCCCGCTATGTGCAAGGCCGCCATTATTTTGCTAGTCAGCTGACCGAAGGCACGGATTACGAAATTAAAACTATCACCGATAAGGATGGAAAACCCGTCCAAAAGGGAGCTATGGTCAGCGAAATCCAGCCTCTGTTCTTCAAGCCTGGCAAGTCTGGTTGGAGCACCTTTGAGCTGATTCGTGCCTTCGGCAACCGCGGAGAGAACGTCCCTGGTCTCAACGCGAACACTGATGGCGTTTATTGCATCGGCAGCGAGCGCAACACCGAGATCAATCTCTTCCAGATTCGTCGCGGGTATGATCCCGAAGTCGCTACCATCCAGTGGGAAATGCTCTCCCGTGCCGCGTACTCTGTCGCCATCCCGCTGTACTCCGCTCTGATAACTGAAGTTAGCCCCTACTTCAGCGATCAGACCGTCTCCTTCGACCACTGCAATGCGAAAGACGTCGTGTACAACGAGGAGCCCGAGAACTCCATTAACTACGTCCTCATGGACATCAGCTCGCTCTGCTTTGAGAACCCTGACACCCTTGGTACCAGTGTCCGCACCTACCTCGACGCGCTCCAGAACGAGCTCATCGAGCAGAACAAGGAAGTTGACGCCGCTATGCTGGCCGAGACGACCACCGAGGGTCGCACCGCTCTGGCCAACAAGGCAGGCAAGGCTGCCACCGAGAACACCTACAAGAAGTGCAAGGCCCTGCTCCAGGAGATGCGCGCTTATCAGAAGGCCGGAAACTTTGACGAGCGCTTCACCCCGAGCGACCTGAACACCGAGACCAAGGGCCTCAAGGAGTCCATCACCTACGCCAAGGACGCCCTTGCCACCGACCCGGTCACCCCGGATCAGCCCGGCACTCCCGAGCAGCCCGGTAAGCCCGAACAGCCCGGTACCCCGGATCAGTCCAGCAAGCCTGAGCAGCCCGCTAAGCCCGAGCAGCCCGCCACCAAGCCCGAGAAGCCTGGTAAGTCGGATACCACGACCACGGTAACCACCAACAAGACGAACACCAAGGGCGGCCTGCCCACCACTGGCGATCGTTTTGATGGCCGCATGGTGGCCGCATTCGCCATCGCTGGCGTTGCCGTCATCTCCGCAGGCGGCTATATCCTCTATCGCCGCAACAAGGAGTAATCCCTCACTGGTGCGGGCGGGATGGCACGGTTCGTCCCGCCCGCCTTTTTGACCGGCGGGAAACACCGCTGAAATCTTTTCAAAAAAGATTTCCCCGCACACACTTTGCTGTGCTATAGTGCAGCGCAACAGCAACAAGGTGCGACCGCGCCACGGCATCACGAAAGGAGCCACCAACATGAAGAACACGATGAAGTCTCTCAACAACTGGTGGTGGCGTGATGCGAATACGATCGGTCGACAGTGAGTCCCTCACGCCTGTTTTTGCGCTCTAGGTGATTGGAAGGCCTCCGGTTTCGACCGGGGGCCTTTTTCTATCTCGAGCCCGATCGCATTCGCATCACGCGCCCCCGCTTTTCTCTTGCACCCCCCTTCCGAAAGGATTTTCACCATGTCTCAGAACACCACCGCCACCCAGCCCCGCACCGTCCAGACCGCCGACCGCGGCAAACTCGACGTCCGCGCCCTCGTCCTGCTCGCCATCCTGCTCGCCGCCGGCTTCATCCTCAACTTCACCGTCGGCAAGGCCATCTCAGGCATCTCGGGCGGCATGATCAGCCCCGAGTTCATCATCTCGGCCTTCTGCCTCACCATCCTGGTCGTTCGCCCCAACATCGGCCAGGCGCTCGTCATTGGCCTCATCTCGGCTGCCGTAATCCAGATCACCACCACTTCGCCGTTCGTCGATTTTGCCGCTGAGGGCATCGCCGCCATGCTCATGGCCGGCATCGTCAACGTCGCCGGCAAGAACGGTCAGGTCAAGCCCGCGATCGCCATTGTCGCAACCTTCCTGACCACCTTTGTCTCCGGCGTCATCTTCATGGTCATCAAGATGGCCATGCTCGGCGTGGTCGGCGAGCTCGCCGCCGCCATGTTGCCCGTCGTCGCCATGACCGCCGTCTTTAACGCCATTCTGGTCGGCGCCCTCTACTTGCCCATCCAGAAGGCCCTTAGGCTCAACTAACCCACAGTGCCCCATCGGTAAAGACTGTCCCAAACAACGAGCTCTTGGGGACGTTCTTAAACGACTGGTCATTTAAGAACGTCCCTAATGACTATGAAAGGTATCCATGGAAACGATCATCAACGTCGACGATGTCTCGTTCTCCTATGGCACGCAGACCGAGCAGGCGCTCAGCCACATCTCGCTCAGCGTGAACAAGGGAGATTTCATCGGCATCATCGGGCCCTCGGGCGCCGGCAAGTCCACGCTTGCCGCCTGTCTGTCGGGTGCCGTGCCCCACCACTACACCGGCACGTTCTTTGGGTCCGTCATGGTTGACGACCACGACACCTGCGAAGTCTCGCTCACCGATGTGTCGCAGATCGTCGGCAGCGTGTTGCAGGACATCGACACACAGATGGTCGCCTCGGTCGTCGAGGACGAGATGCTCTTTGGCCTCGAGAACTTTGGCGTTCCCCACGACCAGATCGAGCGGCGCGTGAGCGAAACGCTCGAGACCGTCGGCATCAGCGACCTGCGCGACCGCGAGATCGCCACCCTCTCGGGCGGACAGAAGCAAAAGGTAGCCATCGCCGCCATCCTCGCCATGCGTCCGCGCGTCTTGGTTCTCGACGAGCCCACCGCGGCACTCGACCCCGCTAGCTCCACGTTGGTCTTCGAGACGCTGCGTGAGGCAAACCGCGCACTTGGAATCACCATCGTCGTCGTTGAGCAAAAGGTCGCCCTGCTCTCGGAGTACTGCAACCGCGTGCTCGTGCTCAACCATGGCGAAATTGCGCTGCAGGGCGAGCCACACGAGGTCTTCGCGCATACCGACGAGCTCCGTGCCATCGGCGTCGACTGCCCTCGCGTCACGCGTATCTTCAATAGCCTCGAGGCCGATGGCCTGGTAAGCGGCACCCCCTGCTTGGATGTCGATGAGGCCGAGCGCCTGATTTCGGGCATCGTCGACCCCGCACACGCGGCTATCGAAGCCCAGGTGCCCGCCGGTTCCCCGCATGCACCGTCGTTGCGTCCTCATGCCAAGGACGCCGAACCCGTACTCACCTTCGACCATGTTGAGTTTGCCTATCCCAATGGCGGAGCCGCCGTACGCGACCTCAACCTGACCCTCTATCCCGGCGAGCTCGTGGGCATCGTCGGCCAAAACGGCGCCGGCAAGACCACGCTCACCAAACTGCTCACAGGCCTGCTTAAGCCCGCCTCGGGCAGCGTGCGCGTCACGGGACTGGATACCGCAGCCGTTCCCACGAGCCGCATCGCTCGCGAGGTCGCGACCCTCTTCCAAAACCCCGACCGCCAGATCTGCAAGGACACCGTGCTCGACGAGGTCGCCTTTGGCCTGGAGCTTGGCGGCATGGACCGTGCCGAGGCTCTGCGTCGTGCCCAACTCGTCATCGACCGCTTTGGCCTGCCTGCCGATGAGGCGCCGTTCTCGCTTTCGCGTGGCCAGCGACAAATGGTGGCGCTTGCCTCCGTCGTAGTGGTTGAGCCCAAGATCGTCGTACTCGATGAGCCCACGAGCGGCCTTGATTACCGCGAGTGCATGACCGTCATGGAAACGGTGCGCACCATGGCCGAGCGCGGTTGCGCCGTTATCATGGTCTGCCACGATATGGAAGTCGTCTCGGATTTTGCCGAGCGCATTGTGGTGATGGCCGACGGTCGCATCCTCGACCGCGGCCGCACGCACGAGCTATTCTCGAACATCGAACTCATGCAGCATGCCTACGTGGAGCCTCCCCAGGTTATTGAACTCTCGCGCCGTCTGGCATCTTCCGTCTCGCCCGCTTTTGCGCAGGTGAGCGAGGTCACCGATGTCGTTCGAATTACCAAGGAGATGGTCCACCGTGGTTAACGTCATCGACTACATGCCGGGCGATACGCTACTGCATCGCCTGAACCCCGTCGTCAAACTGGGCCTCGCCGCCGCCATCATCGTCGGCATCTTCTTGTCCGACACCTACGTGGCGCTGCTGGGCTTTTTGGCACTCACCCTTGCGCTGGGTGCCTATGCCGGCGTCGTCGACCGTCTGTTCTCGCTGCTCAAGTTGCTGATCCCGCTCGCGCTTATCATGCTGGTGCTCCAGCTGGCCTTTATGCGCGATGGCAACGTGGTGTGGGGCTTTATCACCGACACGGGCCTCATCACAGGATCGAAGGCCTGTCTGCGCCTACTGGGTGTGGCGTTACCACTCATCCTCATGCTCATGGTGACCAAGCTCAACGACCTTGCCAACGCCTGCGTCGAGGTGCTGCACGTACCGTATCGCTATGCCTTCACCTTTACCACGGCGCTGCGCTTTGTGCCGGTGTTTGGTCAGGAGATGAACGCCATCATGGAGGCGCAGACCGCACGCGGCGTCGAGTACGACACCAAGAGCCCCATCAAGAAGCTTAAGCTCATGCTGCCACTGTGCGTGCCACTGCTCATCTCGAGCGTGGGCAAGACCGATGCCACAGCCTTGGCGGCAGAACAGCGCGGCTTCTATCTGCGTACGCGCGCCAGCTCGTACAAGCGCTATCCCATCAAGGGTCTGGACATCGCCGTGCTCATCGTCAGCATCGCCCTCATCGCCATCGGCTTCCTGTTCTAGTTCACCACCGACAGCAACCGCCCAACGCAAAAGGCCTCAGCTCGCACCAAACGAGCCGAGGCCTTTACTGTTTCACCAGATAAAACCTGCTAAAATTAACCTGTCCCTTTTTGACAGGTCGAAAGCTAGAGGCGGTAGGGGGCGCCGCTGCGGATGATGGATTCGCGCACCAGGACATCCATGGCGTCGAGGGTGATCTCGGGCATCTCTCGGTACTTCTGTAGCACCGAGAGCTCGGTGCAGGCCAGAATGACGCGGTCGCAGCCGCTACGGGCGAACTCCCACATCACGCGGTCGAACTTATCCATATCGGGCTCACGTCCGGCCTTCACATCATCGTAGATAAGCGACATCACATCGTTCTGACGTTTCTCGCTGGGATAGACGACCTCAACACCCGCAGCCTTACATTCGCGGCCGTAGACGCCCGCGCCCACGGTTCCGTCGGTGCCCATGATGCCAATCTTGTGCACCGGCTCGGCCGGCATACTCAGGTTGGGGTCGAACTCGCACTCCCCCATCACCGCACCAGCCAGAGCATAGCGCACCGACTCACGCGGCATATGGATAATCGGCACCTTCGTAAACGACTGGATCTGGTCATAGAAGTAGTGTGACGTGTTGCAGGGAATGGCAATGTGTGCACAGCCCAGCGACTCGAGTGCCTGGGCGCACTCTTTCATGGTCGCCAGCAGCTTAGCATGCTCGCCGGTCTTAATGGCCAACGTGCGGTCGGGCATGGTCGACTTGGAGAGTACCACCATGTCGATATGTTCCTGATCGCAGGCAGCAGCCGTATGACGCACCACCTGGTCGTAGTAATACGACGTGGCCTCGGCGCCCATGCCGCCGATAACTCCCAGCTTTTCCATCGCCGCCTCCTTGGTGACGCTTGCGCAATTGCGCGTATCATACCCGCGCCCGCCCGATGTAAACCGGACGGGCGCCGCGCTCATCTACTTGTAATACGTCTTGAACAGCTTAAAGTGGCGCAGCTTGGTGTGCCACATGCGCAGCCAGCGGTTAAAGACAAAGTCGCCCTTCATAAACGAAGGGTCGGCGCCCTTGCCTTCCTTGTCCAGGCGATGCACCTTAGCGCGCAGCTCGGGATCCTTGACGTACTTGTCGACGACGCCCATGGGGACGACCATCCACAGCGCCTCGTCCTGCGCCGTCACAAACTCCGGTTCAAACGGGCGGTTGAACACATACTCGTCCACCACATACTTGGCAACGTTAAAGCCGCTGTTGGTGACGTAGTAGTTGCTGCGGCCTTGGCGCGTGTTGAAATCGAAGAACTTAAACGAGCCGTCGCGCTCGTCGTACTTAACGTCAAAGTTGGAATAGCCCACAAAGTGAAGGTCCTCGAGCAACTTGCGCACGCCGCCCATGAGCTCGTCATTGGGCTCGGTGATGATACAGGCGTGGTTGCCGACACCGTGAGGCTGATGCTCCTCGAGCAGCACATGGCCCAGGCACATCATGCGCACCTTGCCGTTGCGGTCGGAATAGCTGGTGAGCACGCGCATGTACTCGTCGTTGCCGGGCACGCGATCCTGCAAGATCAGATCGTCGGTGTAGCCGCTGGCATACGAATCGCGAATGACCTGTTCCAGCTCGGCGCGGTCGGCAATCTCATAGGCCTTCTTCTGGCCCTCGAACTCGTGCTGCCACCACATGATGCCGTCAGAAGGCTTCAGAATCATCGGGTAGGGAAAATCGATCTGGTCGAGCACCTCGGCAGGTGCCTCGCCTTGGTCGTTCAGCATCGCCATGGTGAAGGTAAAGGTATGCGGATAAGGCACGCCATGCTTCTCGCACAGCTCGTAGAAGATCTCCTTCTTCTGGCACTGCTCGAGCATGCTGTAGGGCGCGTAGGGAGCGACGATGTTATCCGCCAACTCATGGGCATCCTTGGCCTGAGCCACGAGGGCAACGTAGTTGTCGCCACAGCCCACAAGGACAATCGTCTTGTCGGCATGCGCTTGGGCAATGCCGTTGACGGTTTTGAGCATCACGGGCATGGTGTCGATATCCACGTTGGGCGTGTAGTCGATAATCTGGCTGCGGTACGCGGGACCCGTCTGGTACTTGCCAAAGACCAGACTCTTGACCTGGTACTCCTCATAGAAGGCGCGCGCCACCGAATAGGCGTTGATGTCGCCACCGAGCAGCACGGGAATGAACTCGCGCTCTGTAAATTGCAATGCCATGGAAACTTCCTATCATGAACTGCCCACACAACGGGCGGTCTTTGCGCAACTGATTTATTCTAGCGTGCCAAGCCGCCGGCGCCCAAAGCTCCACCGTATCTATGGCAATCGACGCAATCGTCCAGCACGAAGGCGGCGCTCACCGTTGTATGACAATGGGCAATGAACCTACCATTGTTGTAGGATTCAACATGTTGCCCGCCCCGTCGAAAGGTGCACCGTGCCCCAGGCTCATCCGATCAACAACCCCATCATTGACGCCGCCAAGCGCGAACTTGCGGATCGTGCCCGGACGGCAGCTCCCCTACGCACCGCAAACGATGCTTACAACGGGCCTGCTCGTATCGTCTCAATCAACACGTCGGAGCACAAAGGCACTCGCAAGTCGCCCGTCGCCGATGGACGCGACACCGTCATCGAGCAATTTGGCCTCGCTACCGATGCGCACGCCGGACATTGGCACCGCCAGGTCTCTTTTTTAGCCGCGGAGTCCATCCAGACGGCGCAGGCACGCGGGCTCGACGTACACGAGGGTGACTTTGGAGAGAACTTCACAACCCGGGGCATCAACCTGCTCTCGCTCCCATTGGGCACGCAGCTCAAGCTTGGCAGCGAGGTGCTTGTCGAAATCAGTCAGATCGGCAAGGTCTGCCACACACGCTGTGCCATCTACTATCTAGCCGGCGACTGCATCTTTCCCCACGAGGGCGTTTTCGGCGTGGTACTAAAGGGCGGAGAGGTCCATATCGGCGACGATATCCAGGTAGTCAAACTCGGCGACGGCGCCTGTTCGTTCACCCCCGCCGAGGCGCTCGAAGAGATTGAGCAGGCTCGCCAGGAGGGCACGCTGTAGTTGTAAAACCCCACGTTGAGATAGCTTTTACAGCCCCAAACCCCTCTTAAACAGGCCCCCGTAACGTTAAAGTTGAACTCTATGGTTTCTCAACAATTCATCATAACTGCAGGTCAAAGCCAAAGCCTCAAGTTCAACTTGACCCTTTGGAACCTTTAAGGTTCAAGTTGAGGTCGAAAGCAGTAGTAGAATACCGTTCGAACCATAACCTACGATTGATTGCAGAGGGACTGGATGCAGCATTCGAATCATCGCACCGCAGCGCTCATTGCGTCGAAGCCGGCTCGTATCATCACGAGCGCCGCGCTCGCCGTTGCGCTGACGGCCACGCCGATGCTCTCCCCCGTTGCGGCGTATGCCGCCTCGCAGGCAACGCAGGACCAGCTTTCCGCAGCCCAGCAGAAGATCGAAGCCGCCACGAGCGCCTACAACGACGCCCGCACCAAACTCGATGACCTGCAAAAGCAGATTGACTCCAATGAGGCGAGCATCGAGGAAATCGAGGCTAAGCTTCCCGAGCAGCAGGCCAAGGCAAGCTCTGCCATGCGCGATCTGTACAAGTATCAGAAGGGCACCAATCCCATCGTGAGCTTCCTGGTCAACGCGCAGAGCCTGGGTGAGTTCATCACGACCTGCAAATACACCAACCAGATCACGAGCTCGAGCGTCGACGAGATCGAAGAGCTCAATAACATGCAAACCGAACTTGAGCAGAACAAGGCCGAGCTCCAGCAGGCCAAGTCACAGCTTGAGGCAGAGCAGAAAAACGCCGAGGATGCGCTGGCGCAGGCCCAGCAGCTCCGCAGTGAGGCACAGGCAAAAGCCGAGCAGGAAAATGCCGCCGAGCTTGCCAAGCTTGAGGCCGATAAGGCCGCTGCCGCCGAGAAGCTCTCGGGCGAGGGCGTAAGCGGCAGCAATTCCAGCAGCCAGGCCACCAACACCAACACCACCATCGACACCACGGTGAACAACGCCAATACCGGTAGTTCCGATTACGATTCGTTCATTAATGAGTGGACGAGCCGCATCGACAATTATCTCGCCGGCTCCCCCATGGCAGGCCAGGGCTACAACTTTGCCGTCGCCGCTTGGAATACCGGTGTCGACCCCCGTTGGTCCCCCGCCATCGCCTGCATCGAGAGCACCAAGGGTGCTTATTGCGCCAATTCTTATAACGCCTGGGGCTGGAGTGCACGTGGCGGCGGTTGGCGCAGCTTTGGCAGCTGGAGCGAGGGCATCTCCGCTCACGTTGCCTATCTGGGCGCCAACTACGGCTCCACCCTTACCCCGGCTGCGGCCAAAAAGTACTGCCCGCCCACGTGGCAGGACTGGTACAACAAAGTCGCCGCTCAGATGAACCGCATCTAAGTGCAACTGCAAAGGGCCCCAACGGGGCCCTTTTCTTTTAGGTAGCGGAGGTATCGACGACGCCGGTCGCATTGGCAACCGCGACTATGACGATCATGCATAGGAGCAGCACACCCAATGCCTTGAGCCAGAGTTTCGCGAGTTTCTTGCCGCGATAGCTGTCGAGCAGTGCGAATCGCCGACGAAGACGGCGCTTATCGAGCAGCGCAAAATGCATAAGCACCATAAGGCCATCGACAAAGAAAAAATACTCGATTATGAGAAGCCACGTCGGGTAGCTTTGGTTTGCTCCCGTGGGGTGAAAGACGGCAAAGTGACTTCCGGCAAAGAACACAAGCAGCGAAAAGCAGACGAGCGTATTCCAAATGCGCCCCAGAGACTCCGGAACGCGAGAGAGCAGACCGCATGCAGCGGAGGCGGCAGGCCCAGGAAGCCCTGCAGGGTTCTGGAGCCCTTGGGGCGTCAACACCGTCTCCGAGGCCGGAGTACGGACAGGCGCAGGCGCAGGAGGCCGCACGGGGCGACTTAGATCGTATGCCGCGCGCGTCGCCCGTCCCAACGCTTCCGCGCTCGCAAAACGCTTGGCCGGGTCGAGCGCCATCGACATGCAGACGGCATCGGCAAGTGGAGTGGGAATGCCGCGTGCCTCGCATTGCTCGCGCAGGTCGAGCCCTGGTTTAGGGTCGACTCCCGTCAAGCAGAAGAACAACAGGGCGCCAAGTGCGTAGACGTCGCTGCGCACGCTCGTCTGCCCAAACCCATACTGCTCGGGCGGCGCATAGGGCCGTGTCCCAAACTTGACGGTATCGGCATCGGCGCCATCGCGCCATACGCGGGCGATCCCCAAGTCGATAATCACCAGCGATGAAAATGTCAGGCCGTCATCAAGCGTATAGTTGGCACCTGTCACGATGATATTCGACGGCTTGAGGTCGCGATGGATCACCGGCGCCGGCGTCTCCCCCGCCATTGCAAAACCGGCGTGGAGCTCGCCCACGGCATCGCATAGGGCAGGATACAATTCACGCGCATAATCGGGAGTGGCTCCCAGACGGTCCACCAGTGCCCCAAGCGTCTCCCCTTCGATGTATTCCATAACCACGTTGAGCTCGTCGCCCACACGACGACAATCGACGATTCTGGGCAGGTGCTCAAAACGCCTGCCTGCCCGCTGAGCGGCAAACAGACGCTCGTATGCCCCGCCGATTTGAGCCGAAGCATCGATGCGTTTACGGACAAAGGGGCCGAGCGAACCACCGCCGGTTCCTTCAAAGTACACGAGCTCGGTTGTTTCAACGGACGAGCGCTTAAGTACACGCTCCACGCGATAGCTGTCGTCGCGATCGAGCGACGCCAGGTGCTCGACAAGCGCTGCGGTCAGTTCGTCATCGGAATATGTTGGGGTCTGAGTATCCATAGCCTCCATCATAGCGCAGGGCGCAGACACCCCATGGCATCCGCACCCCGTTCGTTTGCGTCGTTGTTCGGCAGCTCCGCCAGCTCAGATATCAACCGCTAACTCACCGTCTCCTCGCCAAAGCGATACAGCTCCTCGTTGACCTTTTGGAGGCTGCACCCGCGATCGATGCAAAAGATGATAATCGCATCGCGGCGGTCCTTACAATTGAGGATGTTGGCACCCGCCGCCGTCAAGGCGCGGTTGGTCTCCTTGAGCGTTAGCGCCATGGCGAAGGCAATCTGCAGCACCTTATTGCGACTCGGATGACGCGCACCGGTAAAGATCTGATAGCCAAAGGTCTCATTGAGATCGGCCATACGAACCACGCGCGAGCGCTCCAAGCCCTTTTCCTGCAGCAGCTGCTTCAGGTAGTCCGAAAGCGACGGGGTGGCAAAGTCGTGCTCCTTGATATAGCCATCGATGTTTGGCGCGTCGAGAAGCTCATTGAGTAACTCGTCAGTCAGCTTTTTATCGGGCATACGACCTCACCTCCCATACGGCGCAACGGTAGCGACATGCTAGGCCAACACCCAGCTTGCAGTGGCAGACTTATCAAACATGTTGGCAAAATACAGTGCCTTCTTGATATCGCCATCAAAGTAGATATTGCCCGCCACAGAGCCACCAGCGGCAAGAGTACCAGACTGCAGCTCATCGGAGCCCTCGCTGTAGTAACCCTGATTCTGCTGAGCGCCGTTGGCGTCCTCGCCCTTCCAGTCGTAGATGTTGTAATCTGCGCCCTCATCGCCATTGTTGACGTACGTGACGTGAATGCCCGTCATGGTCGAACCGTCATAATTTGTGAGGCCGGGCTGGACGGAATCGACAACGACGGAAAGACCGGCAGCCGTGGTCACCGTCGCACCAACCGCCAGGTCAGTCGTAGACTGCTCTTCCTTCTTCGCCTCTTCCTTCTTGTCGCCATCGCCAGCGTCCTCGGTGACGGTCGCCTTATCGCTACCACAACCGGCAAGAAGACCGGCAGTCCCCAAGGCGACGGTGGCGAATGCGCTCAGTGCAGCGCGACGGCTCAGCAGCACTTCGTTTTCAAGCTTTTTCATCATGCATCCTTCCTACGATCCGGCTACCGTGCCGGCACACAGCACATCGTAGAAAGGATTAAACTTGAATTCATTAGCTGAGAGCTAAGGTTGCGGTAAACGGCCAATGCAGTTATCCAAACGCCGAGCAAACGCACTTTGCGCGACCGTCTGCCAGCAGTGATCAACCCACCGTGACGGATTCCCCGGTAAAAGCACTGATCATCAACAGGACAAAGAACGCCAGGTAGCTGACACTCAGCGGGTACGCAATGACCAGGAATACGACCCAGCCGACATTGGTTTTACCGTCAGCACGGCGTCGCTCGCGATTACGGCAGAGCCAAATCGTCACGCCAATGGCCACAATCAACAGCACAAGTGCTGACGCGGCCAGTCCAGCAAGCACAAACATCACGCCAATGCTCACAGCAATAACCGGAAGCAACAACAAGCCGCATCCACACCCACCGGGACTATATACGGCAGTCTGTCGGCGTCGCCCCATCGTCACTCCAACCTCAACATCTTTGAACACTACAATGCGATAACCTGCTGGACAGGAACGATCTTATCCAGTTCCGGTTCGATGCGCCTCTTCTCCGCCTCGAGATCAAACGCTATCTGGGCGCGCAGCCAATATCCATCCGTCAAACCAAAGTAGCGGCAAAGGCGAAGGTCGGTGTCGGCCGTCACGCGACGCCTTCCCAAGATAATCTGTCCAATGCGTTGAGCCGGAATCCCGGTCTCCTTAGCAAGGCGATATTGAGAAATTCCCATAGGGACAAGAAATTCCTCTTTGAGAAGCTCACCAGGAGTCACCGGCGGCAGCAAATCGGGCGCAGTCTCATCACTTGTGATAATCGACGATTTCGACATTCCAAGCCATCTCCTGTCTCCACTCAAAACAGACCCGATAGCGCTCGTTAACACGGATGCTATATTGACCGGCACGATTGCCCTTCAAAGCTTCCAGGCGATTGCCCGGCGGAACGCGAAGATCATCAAGCGAAGCACAAACCTGCAGTTGGCGAATCTTCCTCAACGCAACACGCTCAAAGGGCACGAACCTCCTGACCCGCACACCCATGGCAAAGCGTTCGGTATCCTCATCTTTATACGATGCAATCATAGTATCGCCTTACGTTAGTAACGTCAAACGTTTCTATAGACTTACATCTCTATTATATCGTACGTTTGTTCGTGTTTTCTAGAACAAATAGTCCTTCACACCTTAGTCAAGCAAAAGCAATCGTTTGTAGACATCGAGGCCCTTGAGCAAAATTTCCTCGTCAAAGAGCATGCTATCGGTATGCAGGGCGCTTGTGGCATAGGCGGGGCAGCCATCCGAATCACTCGGGTTGTCTTGGCCCTCTGGCACGCCCGTGCCCAACAAGAAGAACACGCCCGGCAGATGGCGCTGATAGAACGCGAAATCCTCGGCGATCAGCAGCGGCTCGTCCACAAGTTGCAGCTCGGGCAAGGCAGGCGCAATGTGGGCAAACAACTCGGGGTCGTTATCGACTGGCGGATAGCCCTCGGCAAAGTCGAGATCGTACGTACAGCCCGTTGCGGTGCACGCCTCGTCGAGCGCACGGCGTACGCCCTCGCGCGCACGGTCGAACATGGCGTCCGTAAACACACGCAAGCTACCGGCAACATGGGCCTCCCCCGCCACCGCATTGCAGACGGTGCCCGCCTGCAGCAGGCCGAACTTGCCAATGCAGGGCTCATCGGCACCCAACTCGTCCATGAGCTCGCGCTCGGAAACTAAGAACTTGGCCGCTGCCAGCGCGGCATCGTGCGATTCCTCGACTGGAACGCCGTAGGTCTTGGCGATATGGATACTCGTGCCATGGATATGAATGTGCGTCTCGCTTGAGCGCGCCAGCAGCGGACCGGGACAGCTCGCCAACGTGCCGGCGGGCAGATCGGGCCACACGTGGAAGCCGAAGATGCGATCCACCCCGTAACGCTCGAACACGCCGCTCTCGCACACCGTCTTGGCGCCACCAGTCGTCTCCTCGGCCGGCTGAAACACAAAGAGCACATTGCGCCTAATGGCGCCCGGCTGCTCGCGAATCGTACGGTCGACATACGTCGCGGCGGCAAGTGCCATGGCCATGTGTCCGTCATGTCCGCAAGCGTGCATCTTGCCGGGATGGGTCGAGGCGAACACCGCCCTTGTTGCCTCGGCAATGGGCAGCGCATCCATATCAGCGCGAATCGCCGTGGCATGCGAGGCACCAACGCCAGCGTCGAAGAAAGCGCAGACGCAGCTGGGGCACGGATGGGTCACCTCGCAAGCGAGCGGTGCCAGCACGCCCTCGATATAGGCTATGGTTTGAGGAAGATCGAAATCGAGCTCCGGAATGCGATGGAGGTCGCGGCGATAGCGGCGGAGTTCTTGGAGCTCGGTCATAGAAGATCCCTTCGTGAGGCATATCTGTTGCAATTTATTGTGATACAGGATTGTGGCACACATGTTTCTAGCATATCCCTGCATTTTTTAAACGTTATATACGAATACTCTTGTTTGGTAAAGTGCAACGTGGTAGGGTCGTTACCACTTGATAGAGGCGCGGGCACGAAGAACCGCGGGCGAGCCGGCAGGCTTTGACCCCGTGGGGAGGCGAAACCCGCCGAACTGGGTTTTTTGGGCACGAACAACCTGGTGGGCCTGCGGGAAACACCCGCAGGACTGTCTGCAGCAATGCGGGAGCGCTATCCGGACATTGGGTCCACGCTATGCGGATTCGATGCGCAGATGGCGCCGTCTGGATAGCGAGGTTTACGGGACATGGCATTGACCCCCAACGAAGCGTATGCGGCCAAGCAGCCGTTTGTGGACAAGGAGACGCTCGAGTATATCGTCGAGCAGTTCCCCACGCCGTTTCATCTATACGACGAGGCGGGCATCCGCCGCAACATGCAAGAGGTGCGCGACGCCTTCGCATGGAACCCGGGCTTTAAGGAATACTTTGCCGTCAAGGCCAATCCCAACCCGGCGCTCATCTCCATTCTCAATGAATACGGCTGCGGCTGCGATTGCTCGAGCTATACCGAGCTCATGATCGCCCGCTCGCTGGGTATCACGGGACACGGCATCATGTTCTCGTCCAACGACACGCCGGCAGCGGACTTTGAGCTCGCCGACAAGCTGGGCGCCATCGTCAACTTTGACGACATCAGCCACATCGAGTTCTTTGAGCACGTTGCGGGGCCCATCCCCAAGACGGTCAGCTGCCGCTTTAATCCGGGCGGCCTGTTCCAACTCTCCAACGGCATCATGGATAACCCCGGCGACTCCAAGTACGGCATGACCACCGAGCAGCTCTTCGAGGCCTTCCGTATGCTCAAGGCCAAGGGCGCCGAGGACTTTGGCATCCACGCATTCCTTGCCAGCAACACCGTCACCAACGACTACTACCCCAAGCTCGCGCGCATCCTCTTTGAGCTTGCCGCGCGCCTGGAGCGCGAGACCGGCGCACACGTCGCCTTCATCAATCTGTCTGGCGGCGTCGGCATCCCCTACCTGCCCGAGCAGCAGGCCAACGACATTCACGCCATCGGCGAGGGAGTGCACGCGGCCTACGACGAGATCCTGGTTCCCGCCGGCATGGGCGATGTGGCCATCTACACCGAGATGGGCCGCTTTATGATGGGCCCCTACGGCTGCCTGGTCACCAAGGCCATCCACGAAAAGCAGATCTACAAGGACTATATCGGTGTCGACGCAAGCGCGGTCGATCTGATTCGCCCCGCCATGTATGGCGCCTACCACCACATTACGGTAATGGGTCAGCCGGGTGGCGCCGACAAGACCGCGGCGCCCGTCACAAACAAGTACGACATTACGGGCAATCTGTGCGAGAACAACGACAAGTTCGCCATCGATCGCGAGCTGCCGCGTATCGATATGGGTGACTTGCTCGTGATCCACGATACCGGCGCGCATGGCTACTCCATGGGCTACAACTACAACGGACGCCTGCGCTCAGCCGAGGTCCTGCTGCGCCCCGATGGCTCGGCCGACCTCATCCGCCGCGCCGAGCGCCCGGGCGACTATTTTGCCACGCTCGACGTGCTACCGTGCGGCCGAGAGCTGCTGGCCAAGTCGCGCGCCGAAAGTGCCCGCCGTCGCGCCGAAGACGAGCGCCTGGCAGTCGCAGCTCAATGGAACAAACGCATCCAGATCGCGGAGGCGAAGGAGAAGAACATGGACATCCGCAATCTCGAGGGCTCAATCGTCGCCCTGGTTACGCCGTTTAAAAAGGACGGCAGCGTCGACTTTGACGCACTCGAGCGCCTTATCGATTTCCACTTACAAAATGGCACCGACGCCATCCTCACCCTGGGCACCACCGGCGAGAGCGCCACGATGACCGACGACGAGGACAACTCCGTTGTCGCCGCCGTGGTCAAGCATGTTGCAGGACGCGTCCCCGTCATCGCCGGCTCGGGCTCCAACTCCACGCAAACTATGCTCACCAAGTCGCTCACCTACCAAGGCTTGGGAGCCGATGGCCTGCTGCTCATTACCCCCTACTACAACAAGTCCAATGAAGAGGGCATCTATCAGCACTTTAAGACCGTCGCCGATGCCGTGGACATCCCCTGCATCCTGTACAACATCCCTGGTCGTTGCGGCTGCGGTATCAGCGAGCACAACGTGGAGCGCCTGGCCGCACATCCCAACATCATGGGCATTAAGGAAGCGTCGGGCAACGTCGCCTACGCGGCCAAGATCGCCCACCTGCTGTCCGACGACTTCCGCATGTACTCGGGCGAGGACGCACTTACCGTGCCGCTCATGAGCCTGGGTGCCTCGGGCACCATCAGCGTGTGGGCAGACGTGCAGCCGCAGCTCGTACACGACATGTGCCGCGCTTATCTGGACGGCGACGTAGCGCGCGCCCGCGATATCCAGATTGCCGGCCAGCCGCTCATCAACGCCCTCTTTAGCGAGGTCAACCCCATCCCCGTTAAGGAAGCGCTCGCCCAGATGGGCATGATCGAGGCAAACTACCGTATGCCGCTGTGCCCCATGGCAGACGACACGCGATCCGCACTTACCGATGCTCTGAAGGGAGCTGGTCTGCTTGATTAAGACCGTCATTATGGGAACGGGCCGCATGGGCTCGCTCATCCGCACCACCGCCGAAAGCATTGTCGACGCCGCCGGTCAGCCCGTTTTTGATATCGTGGCCCAGATTGGCTTCGACTTGAGCGAGCTCGAGAACGCACCGGCTGCCGATGTGATTATCGACTTCTCGAACGTCGTGACCTTCGATGCCGTCGTCGCCTATGTCGAGCGCACGGGCGCCGCACTCGTTTCCGGCACCACGGGCTATTCACCTGAGCAGATGGACCGCCTGCGTGAGCTGGGCCAGAATGCCCGTGTCATGCACTCGGGCAATTACTCCATCGGCATCGCAGCCCTGCGTCATCTAGTGGCCCAGGCCACACGCGAGCTGCCCGGCTTTGACTGCGAGATCGTCGAGACGCACCACAACCAAAAGGTCGACGCCCCGAGCGGCACCGCCAAGCTACTGCTCGACGCCGTCGTCGAAGCTGAACCCGAGGCAGGCTACCACCCCGTCTATGGCCGCGAGGGCATGTGCGGCGCGCGTGGCCCCAAGGAGATCGGAATGCACTCGCTGCGCGGCGGCACCGTCGCCGGCGTGCACGAGGTTAGTTTCTTTGGCCAGGACGAGGAGGTCACGCTCACCCACCGCGCCACGAGCCGTCAGATCTTTGTCAACGGCGCCTTGGCAGCCGCGCAGAAGCTCGTCACCCGCGAACCCGGCTTCTATACGTTCGACAAGGTCATGTTTGCCTAACCAGGTATCAACCGAATCCACCCAAAGGAGAGATAGCAAATGAGCAACGCAGCCGAGATGGATGCACAGGAGATTATCAACTACATCGCCACCGCGCCCAAAAAGACGCCTGTCAAGCTGTACGTGCGCGAGAAGCCGGGCATGAAGGTTGCCTGGGGCAACGCACATGTCTACGGCGGTCGTCGTGGCAAGACCGTCTTTGGCGACTGGGATGAGCTTAAGGCCATCCTCGATGCCAATGCCGATTCCATCGATTACTACGACGTTGAAAACGATTGCCGCAACTCCGCCGTGCCCATGCTCGACCTTAAGGGCATCAACGCCCGCATCGAGCCGGGCGCGATCATCCGCGACCGCGTCGAGATCGGCGACCGTGCCGTCATCATGATGGGCGCCATCATCAACATCGGCTCCGTTATCGGCGAGGGTTCCATGATCGATATGGGCGCCGTGCTGGGCGGTCGCGCCACCGTGGGCAAGAACTGCCACATCGGCGCCGGCACCGTGTTGGCGGGCGTCGTGGAGCCCGCAAGCGCCACGCCCGTCATCATCGAGGACGATGTCATGATCGGCGCCAACGCCGTGGTTCTGGAGGGCGTGCACGTAGGCAAGGGCGCTGTCGTTGCCGCCGGCGCCGTGTGCGTCGAGGACGTCCCCGCCGGTGCCGTCGTGGCCGGTGTCCCCGCCCGCGTCATCAAGATGCGCGACGAGAAGACCAACAGCAAGACCGGTCTCGAGGAAGGTCTGCGCCAGCTGTAGAAGTTACGCGGTTTTACCAAACCGCATAACGGCTCGACGCTGCAAATGCCCCTAAGCGACAATCTGACGTTCAATCGTCGGTCGTGTACCGAAGTACGCTTCCCTCCTCTTTCGCGTCACCTTGCTCGCCTAGGGGCATTTTCGCTGACGTGAGCTCAACCTGCGGCGCAATGTCAGCAACCAAGCCGAAAACAAAAAAGGCCGAAGTCCCAAAAGGCTTCGGCCTTTATTTTTTGCAGCGTCCAAGCGCAGTTTATCGATTCTCAATTGACCCGATGTTCTTGAGCTCGATGGAGATGAGGCCGTTGGGCTCGTTGACAAACTCGATGTACTCGGAGTTCGAACCCATCTCGGCCGGGAAGCTGATCTCGATGCCCGTGTCGGTACGAATCTTATGATTGCGCACCGCCGCGCGTTCGACCTGCTTGCGCTCCACGGGCACACGCTCAGGAACCTTCTCCTCGGTCAGTGCCGCGCGCACGCTCTCCTTGATAACCGGTTCGTCCTCAAAGACCTCATCGACGATATCCCAAGGCGGCAGCTCCTCGTCATCCTCGACTTTCTCGGCAACGGCAGCCTTAACCTTGGCGAGCGCCACGGCCGTATTGGCACCGTGCTCCTCGGCGACTTCCTCGACCACACGCGTCACGGTGTCGATGACCTCCTTGCCCGATACGCCCGTGTCGCACTGCAGCAGGCCATCGGGGATAAGCATACGGTCCTCGCCGGCAATCTTGCGCTTCTTGTCCACGTAGCCGATCTCCATGGTGCTCGCACGCACGATGGCATAGCTTGGAACCTTTTGCGAGGGGTTTGGCAGAATAGCGTAGTGGCGCGCGATGTCGTTGCGCACCTCCCCCTCCTCGCGGCCCACCTCGTGCATAAAAGCCTGCTTGGAGCCCAGCAGCATCACGGCAAACCAGCGGGCATCCTCATCGTCGTCAAAATCAGCCACGAGCACATCGGTAGACTCGGCTTTCTCGGCTTTGGTGAGCTCGGAGGAGATAAACTCCGCAATCTGCTGCGACAGGTCCACGAACTCGCGCTCGCCAAAGAAATAGCCCTTGAGCTCGCCGCCGAATGCGGAGTTCTCGGCAAACGTGGCACGCTTGTTATCAGCCGAGGTACGAGCGCGCCGCAGGTGCGTGGTTACGAAATTACGCACGGTACGGCTCTCGATATCGAGCTCGCGCTGGCTCATGACGTTGACGGCAGAGTCAAAGTCCAGGATATGCAGAATCGCGTGATTGATTTTCATATACGGCATTCCGTTCTAGATCGATTTCGGCACGAACCAGTATAGCGGTCGATCCCGCCCCAGGCGCATCGAAGATTGGTGCATCGGGGACAGGTTGCTTTGCACCAATGACTAGCGCAGGAGCTCGGACTGCCACGCCTCGAGTTGTTCTGCCAAACTCTTACCGGCTGCGGGCATGTCGATCTGGGGTCGTTTGGGCAGCAGCGCGCATTTTAGGATTGCCGCGATGGTCTGCGAGACAAAGCGTCGCGTATCCTTGTCAAAGCCTTGCGCAGCCTGGAGCATCACGGGCAGGCTCTCGCGCAGATTCCCAGCGATATCCGCAAACCGCTCAGCACCCGTAGCCTCAAGCACGGAGAACAACGCATCTACAAAACGCTCGCGCTCGCTAGGCGACACCGCAAGCAGCATCTCGCGAATGGAGCCATCAACGTATCGAGCACCGGCGGACAGGCGCTCACAGTACACGAAGTCGCGACCATCAACCACCCAGCTAAAGGGATTGTGCTGCAGTAGGCTGAACTCGGTGCTCTCAACGATGGCATAGTCCTCCTGTGTCTCGAACATCATGCCAAAGATCGACGACCGAGGTAGCGTCTTGTCGATTCGGCCGGAAAGATCGGCAAAGGCGTTTCCGTTCAGAAACTCCTCGACGAAGCCCGGACCATCATGGGAATACGCCCGTTCGATTCGCCCACGGGCGAAATCGGAGCACATCGCCGCACCGTACACCGCAAGGTTTCCACCCTTGGAATGACCTCCGCACAAAAGCGGCCCGTCAATCGCATCCGCCGCCTCGTCCACATAACGCGCCGCGGATTCCTGGGCCGGCACAGGACACCGGAACGCCATGTTAAAGTCCTCTTTCCAGCCCACAATCGTGCTGTCGGTCCCCCGGAAGGAAAGATAGCTAAACCCCGCCGGAAACCGGAATGCCATGGCTGCAAACTGCTCTGTCGCCACCACATCGCTCACGGCACGATAGCCGCAAACGTGCACGCCACGGTAGCGAGGGCTTGCTGCCACGGCCTCCAGCAAGGCCCTGCTCCCCTCCGGATCCCACAGGTCGCCAATCATGTCTTGGTAGCACTCGGCGCGCAGCAGCTCGCGTACGTCTAGGCCCTGCCAGTTCGTCAGCTCCGCCATATCACCCGGCAAACGCAAATAGGACAACCACGCAAAGACCAGGCTATCCACCGCGCAGAACGGCCGTTCCTCAAACGGATCAAACGCCGTCTGGGCATAGGTCAAAAAATTAGGCGAATCCGACATGGCCCTCCCATCAACTATGGTGCATTGGGGTGGTGCAAAGTAACCTGACCCCCTCGCACCAAAAAGGCGCCCGGACCGTGTGGCCCGGACGCCTTTCATTGTAGCCTGTTGCCCAAACGAGCCGAATTTAGCAGGAGAAGTCGACGCTGTCGATGATGTCCTTGAGGGCCTTTGCGGAGGCGGTGAGCTCATGCTGCTCGTCATCGTTCAGCGGCACGGGGACGCGGCAGACAACGCCATCGCGGCCGACGACGGTCGGCATGGAGATGGCCAGATCGGACAGGCCATACTCGCCCACCATGAGCGAGGAAACGGGCAGAACGGTCTGCTCGTCACGCATAACAGCGGTGCAGATGCGCTTGACAGCCATGGCGACGCCGTAGTAGGTGGCGTGCTTCTTCTCGATGATGGTGTAGGCGGAGTTCTTGACGTCCTCGGCGATGCGCTTCTCGGCAGCCTCATGCTCCAGGTGGCCGTGAAGCTCGCAGAAGGTGTTCAGCGGCACGCCGGCAACCTGAGCGCTGGACCAAGCGACAAACTCGGAGTCGCCGTGCTCGCCCATGACATAGGCCTGGACATCGCGCGGGTCAACCTCGACGTGGGCACCAAGCATCTGCTGCAGACGGCCAGTGTCGAGCACGGTGCCGGAGCCGATGACATGGCCCTCGGGCAGGCCGGACATCTTGATGGCAGCATAGGTCAGAACATCAACCGGGTTGGAGACGATGAGCAGAATGCCGTCGAAGCCGGACTTCTTAATCTCGGGGATAATGGACTTAAAGATGTTTACGTTCTTGTTGACCAGGTCCAGGCGGGTCTCACCGGGCTTCTGGGCAGCACCGGCGGTGACGACGATCATGGCGGCGTCGGCGACATCGGAATAATCGCCGGCGTAGATCTTCATCGGCTCGGCAAACGTCATGCCGTGCGCGATATCCAGGGCCTCACCCTCGGCACGGTTCTTGTCCACGTCGATGAGGACCATCTCGGAGAACAGACCACTCTGCATCAGTGCGAACGCCGAAGACGAACCGACGAAACCGCAGCCGACAATAGCGACCTTCTTCTCGTTAACCATTAGAAACTCCCATCTCTCTCCACAAACAAGCCGCCCGGGAACGACCCGAGCGGCTTGCCGTAATCCCAATACATCCAATCGGGACTTTGATTATGCCCCTATTCGCAGCCAAAAATCGACCGTTTACCGAAATTGGTTGCAGTATTCGTAAAATAACTGCACGAAATCGGTTTCGAGCTATTGACGAGTCGAAATAGGTTTCTAATACAGGCCCGCCTCGCGAATGGCCTCGACAGCCAAAGCGATCTGATCGGGCGGCAGGACCAGCGCCATGCGCACGTGCCCCTCGCCCGAAGGGCCAAAGCTCGCGCCCGGCGTCACCACAACGCCGGCCTTCTCCATGAGCTCCTCGCAAAACGCCATGGAATCGGTGCGACCACCGGGAAGCTTGGCCCACACAAACATAGAGCCATGCGCGTTGGGACGCTCCCAGCCCAGGCCCTCAAGACCGTCGCACAGGGCATCGCGGCGTTCCTGGTACTTCAGACGCTGCGCCTCGACCTCATCGCGCGGACCGTTCAGGCACGCGATGGCGGCCTTCTGAATCGGGAAGAACATACCAAAGTCGATCTGGCCGCGCAGCTTGGCAAAGGCCGAGACCACATCCTCGCGACCGACCAAAAAGCCGATGCGGGCACCGGTGACGTTAAACGACTTGGAAAGCGAGAAGAACTCCACGCCCACCTCAAGCGCACCGGGATACTGCAAGAAGCTGCCGCCGGGCTCGCCGTCAAACACGATGTCGGAGTACGCGTTGTCATGAACGATCAACAGATCATGCTCGCGGGCAAAAGCGATAATCTCCTCGTAGACCTCGGGCGTGCCCACCGAGCCCACCGGATTGGCGGGCAGTGACACGATCATGTACTTGGCACGGTCGGCCACCTCGGGGTCGATGCCCGCCACATAGGGCAGGTAATTGTGCTCGGCAACCAGCGGATAGTACTCGAGCTTGGCATCGGCGATCTTGGCGCCCGCCTCAAAGACCGGGTAGCACGGATCGGGAACCAAAATAGTGTCACCCGGATCGAGCAGAGCCAGGCCCAAATGGCCCACGCCCTCCTGCGTGCCGTTGCACGACTGCACCATGGACGGCGTAAGGCCCGAAACGCCAAAGCGGCGCTCATAGTAATCGCACACGGCTTGCTTGAGTTCGGGCAGGTCGCGCAAGGCATACTTCCACATCTCGGGATCTTGGGCTGCTTGCGTGAGCGCCTCGACCACGTGGCCGTACGGCTTAAAGTCGGGCGTGCCCACGCTCATGTTGTAAATGGTCTTGCCCTGAGCCTTCAGCGCGAGAAGCTTGTTGTTGAGCGAGGCGAAGACCTCCGCGCCAAAGCGGTCGAGACGCTGCGATGCCTGCATGGTGCCACCTTTCGATATAAAAAACGCGGCGCTCCGACAAGAGCGCCGCGCGATACGGGCCATCAGATTGCAAAAGTGTAACGCTTGCAACCCCCGTATTGGTTCAATTTGGCCAACCTTAGTCAATTGCATTAAGCGCGTCGATCTGCGCAAGCCACAGTCGCGAGCTGGCGTCACTCGGCATACGCCAATCGCCGCGCGGGCTGAGCGTCACCGAGCCCACCTTGGGACCATCGGGCAGGCAGCTGCGCTTAAACTGCTGGGCAAAGAAGCGACGGTAGAACGTACGTAGCCACGTGTGGACGGTCTTGGCGTCGTAGACGCCCTCGAAGCTCTTGAGCGCCATGCGGTAGATCTTGCCCGGCTCAAAGCCAAAACGCAGCAGGTAGTAGAGGAAGTAGTCGTGCAGCTCGTACGGGCCCACCAAATCCTCAGTCTTCTGCGCAATCTCGCCGTCGCCCGTGGGCGGCAGAAGCTCGGGGGACACCGGCGTGTCGAGGATATCGAGCAAAACCTCGGCAATACGCCCGCCAAAGACATCAGCCGCATAACGCACCAGATGGCGCACAAGCGTCTTGGGCACGCTCGCGTTGACGGCGTACATGCTCATGTGGTCGCCGTTATAGGTAGCCCAGCCGAGCGCCAGCTCCGACAGGTCGCCCGTGCCGATGACAAAACCGCCAGCCTGGTTGGCCAGATCCATCAGGATCTGCGTACGCTCGCGGGCCTGGCTGTTCTCGTAGGTCACGTCCTGCACGGCCGAATCGTGCTCAATGTCCTTGAAGTGCTGCTCCACAGCCGCGTGAATCGAAATCTCGCGGAAGCTCACGCCCAGGTCGCGGGCAAGCGACTCGGCATTGGACTTGGTGCGATGCGTCGTGCCAAAGCCGGGCATGGAGACCGCCGTGATGCCCGTACGCGGCAGTCCCAGCGCATCGAAGGCACGCACGGTCACAAGCAGTGCCAGCGTGGAGTCCAAGCCGCCCGAAAGGCCGATGACCGCAGCCTTGGTGCCCGTGTGGGCAAGGCGGGTCTTGAGACCAGCAGTCTGCAGGTCGAGGATGGTCTCGCAACGCTCGGCCAGATCACCGTGGTCGGCCGGCACAAAAGGCGCGCGAGGGAAAACGCGGTCGATATCGCAGGCATCGCGCAGGACAGGCTCTTTAGCCAGCACGCCCTCAAACGAAAACTCAACGGTCGTGGCCTCCGGCGCATCGTCGGTGCGCGTCCACGTGGTCGAGCGACGGCGCTCGGCAACCAGGCGGTCAAGATCGACATCGGCGATGGCCATATCGCAGGTAAGCAGCTTGGTCGCGGCGAGCTTGGAGCCGTTTTCGTAGACGAGGTTCTCCCCCGCAAAGACCATGTCGGTCGTGGACTCGCCCTCGCTCGCATCTGCATAGGCATAGGCGCAGTACAGGCGCGCACTCTGATTGGAGATGAGGCTGCGGCGATAGTCTGCCTTGCCGATAATCTCGTCCGAGGCCGACGGGTTGAGAATCACCGTCGCACCGGCAAGCGCCATCTCGGTCGAAGGCGGCGCCGGCACCCACAGATCCTCGCAGACCTCAACGCCCAGCACCAGGTCTTCAGCACCCTCATCACAGCAACGGTAGACAAGCCCCGGACCCAGCGGAACCGGACCCTGACCGGCAAACTCGACCCACACAGGATCTGCGGGCGCCGGAGCAAACCAGCGGCGCTCGTAGAACTCGCCATAGTTGGGCAGATACTTCTTGGCCGTAAGACCCAAAAGCTCGCCCGCGCAGCACACGGCGGCGCAGTTGTAGATATTCTCGGCAACTGCAACGGGAAGACCGATGGTAAAGACAATCGGCAGATCGCGGGTTTCATCGAGAATGTGCACAAGTGCCGCCTCGCAGGCATGCAGCAGTGTGCGGTTATGGAACAGATCAGCCGCGGTATAGCCAGTCAGATTAAGCTCGGGCAACACCAGCGCGCGAACGCCGCGCTCGGCAGCATCGCGAACAGCCGCCAGCGCAACCTCGGCATTGCCCTCGACATCGGCCACGCGAATCCGCGGCGACGCCGCCGCCACACGCAAAAAGCCATCGTTCTTATTAGCCGAAACGCAGCATTGCCTTGTTGATCTGGACACTGGAGGCCCCTTCTACCCTGAGATTCAGTCTAACGGACGTTCACATATCTCTAACTAGCCAAAGCAACCTCCCAGTTTACTGAGACGCCAGCCTGTGCTAAGAGCATGTATTTCAAAAATATCTTTAATTAAAAAAGGAGAAATCGATAATCGACTTCTCCTTTAAGCGAGGCAAGTAAATTCCGAAACTAATGGCAGAATTTATCCATGTAGTCCTCAAAGTCGAACACTTCTACCACGACGCCCTCTTCCTGAGACTCTTTCAGTTGCTCCAAGAGATCTTTATTAATAACGTCCATGCAGAAACCTCCTCTATCTAATTAATTGTAGTATATCTGCTTTCATGCAATTATCAACCAACTTGTTTAATTGCTCCTCGTTTGTCGATAGTCCCTCTTTTTTCAAAATGTCGCGCACCTCGTTCTTAGTAATCGGCTTTTCAAACAACGAAAGCAAAGCGAACGAAAAATCATTAACCGCACACATTCTATGGGTGGCACAACTCAGCAGTACTCTTAACCCCTCTTTTGAGCGTCCGACTTCTTTAACAAACGAACTTTTAACCAATTGAAAACCATTATCGTGCATTACATAATCGGCATCGATATTTGTATTCAGCAATCCATAATGCAACAGTTCTTCTATCGCCCTTGTCAGCTCGAGGTCGCCCTGATCAAGAATAAGAGAAATGCTACAATCGGCCTCCAATAAACGGGCCAACTTAAGGTATACCAACTGGGAAACAGCATAGACATGATGGTATTCAGAATTATAGAAGTAGGCAAATGGCTCAACGAGCACGACAGAGGTCTTGGAATCCAGCCAGATTCGATCAGCTGGATTTAGACTAGTTAGCCGTCGCTTTACTTTGGTCAAATGTCCCTTATACCTGACAGCGTGAATAGAATCTAGGATCCAGGTCACCTCTGAAATATGAAGCCGCTGGGGCAAGTCAATTGTGTCGCTACCGTTTATGACCTCTTGCATATAAAAATCAATATGATGCTCATCAGATAAGGATTTTGCTTCATTTAAAGTTAAACCAGTGCCTGAAACATAATCCACTTCGAGGCGCAAATCCTCATATTGGGACTTCGGCATTACAGAGACACCATACTTATCGGGATGATTCCAAACATCCGACCCCATAACGAGACCAAAATTCGTAAATCCTCTCGTGGAATATGGAACACCACATACCTGTTTTGAATAATTCAAAACATTCTCTGTATAAGCTAAGGTGTTCAGAGCCTCTTCTTTAGTTTCGGTCGGAAAGCCAATCATAAAGAATAGATGAACAGGAATACCCGCATTGAGACAATCATGGATATTGCGATCAATCCAATCAACTCTCGTGTTCTTCTTCATTAGATCAAGAACTCTTTGGTTGTATGACTCGAGGCCAAACTGAATCTGCCTACATCCACTTTGGTATATCTTGTTGAAAACGTCTGTACTTAGGGTTGGAGAGAACCTCGTTTCTCCATGCCAGAAAAACGTTTTTCCCGATGCGTTTATTTCATCCGCGAGTTGCTCCATTCTTTTGCCTTCGAATGTTTCATCCACAAAAGAGAAAACTCTCGTGCCGTATTTTTCATTTAACCGACACATTATTTCAAATACTCTCGATATAGGCATCTTTCGGTAACAACCACCGGTAGCACCGGGAATGGTGCAGAAGGCGCAATGATTAAAACACTGCCTAGAAGAATAAACCGGCAATATTAACTCAGGCATGAAGTATTTAGAAAGGGCGAAGCCATCGAAATCGGGAACTGTATCGTTGATAAATGTTTGCTCAATCCGATGGTTTTTATATATCTTTCCACCTTTAGCATGGCAAAGGTTTGGAACACAGTCGAGATTGTCATCACCAGAGTCAAGAGCCTCAAGAAGACGTGCAAGCGGCTCTTCGCCGTCATACATCATTATCGAATCAATGTATTCAAAAAAGGGATGCTATTCTTTCATGCAGTCATCTGCTAAACGAGTAATGTAATTGCCGCCCAATGAGACATGTTTAACAGATGGACATTCTTCTTTAATCAGTTTCGCTAACGTAACTGCAGAAATCAATTGGAAACAGCCGCTCACCGAAATCCCAATAAACTCGATTTTTTCCCTCTGAATACGCTTAAGAAAGGCAGTTTCATAGAAGGAAATAAACGGATTATGCAAGGTATCCGCAAGCGATTTCATTATTTCTGGTGTCGAATAATAATCATAGGGCAGATCTATGGAGTTGAACGTGTATTTAACTCCATATGAGACGTGATTTATGATATAGAGTGCATTTCTAAAAATGTTTTCAGCATATTGTCTTTCTTTTAGATTAAAGTATCTCTTCGATCTGAAAATATCTTTTGCCTCGTCAACATTAAGTGCTGACTTTTGTATCAACTCGATTGTTAATTGAACATTCGAACTAAACGAATCCTTTGATTCCCGATACCTTTTACAGCACTCTTCGACATGTCTAAAAGATAGGAGGTCATCGTAAAATTCCACGTTTAAGTCAACGATGTCAACTTTATATTGTTCAACCTCTTGAAGATATGACTTCAAAACAGGCAAGGCAAGATACGGCCCCACTGGACTCCATCCTGGGGGAAATACTAAAAGCGTTTTAGGCATATCAACGTCACATCTTTCGCAAATAATTCAATTGAAACACAACTACCATCATAATTGAAAATACACCAAGTCCTGTAACGAGAATTGAGAACATCGCGATGCTCGTGAACAGTGAAACAAGGAGTGTTGAAATAACAACAGCAACCGATTGCAAAGACTCCCTAATTGAAAACAGGCTTATCGATTCAGATTCGTCTCTCGCCAAATCCTGCAGCGATGTTATGAGAAGCACATCTTGAATGGCGTTTCCGGCACCGACGATAAAAAGGAAAATAAACGATATCCCAGACGCATAGCGATAGCCAAACGCCAGATACGCACCGAGCGCAAGATACGTCACAAAACAATATGATTTAACGCAATCGGAACCACTAATTAAACGACCATATATTGTATTTCCGAACAACAGTCCGATTGTAAGACTACTCTGAAGGAATCCGTATTGTATCGATGACGAGTCAAATTGCAATTGCGCAATAGCTGGCAAAAGAGAATTCAGAGAGCCGAATGCCACGCCACTAGAAATATCGATTAATAGGAAACCAATTGCCAAGTGCTTCGCGCTAAGATCACTAAATGCAGTCCTGTTTTTTTCATTTTTGCTTATCCCCTCTTTATCATTAACCTCGATAACCGACGGAACATCTCGCAGCAACCAGAACGACGCGGCAAAAGAAAGCGCGTCTAATGCAAGAACAGCCTCCGCCCCAAATTGAGCGACAACAAAACCGCCGGCAACTGGCCCCAGAACCATCATCAAATTCTGCAGAAACCCAAACGAATTATTAATTACGTCGCGATTGATGCTATTCGTATTGGCTCTTAACAACGAGTAAAAGCAGGGCATTTCAACCGTTCGACAAAGCGATACCGCGCACGTAATAGCAAACATACTCCATTTACTATCAACAAAAATATAGCAAACGAATAATCCCGCGCGAATTAAGTCTGCCAATCTCATGGCCTGCAGTGTCCCGATACCCATCTTCTGAGGCAGCTGCGCGAGCGCAACTGAAAACAGAGAGGGGGCAAATCTGCAGCAGACCATCAAAGCAGTTGCAGAAACATCGTGAGTTACCTCGTAAATCAGCATTGGCAAAGCAATATTCGCACACCAATTGCCTATTTCGCTTATCCCTCTAGCAATATATAAGACCCGAACCGGACGGCTAGCTCTCAATACCGTGAACATCACGATTAACCTCGTATTTCAGGCCTCGCTCATCCCTTAATAGGAATCCATAATCAACCAAGTACCGCCTCAACACGGCATAATCAGGATAGAGCTGTGACAGCACACGATTAACCTGAAGCTCCGTATAACTTGTATTTAATTCAAAGAAAGAGACGGCCCATAGCAGCATGATTCTTTTATAGCTTTCCTTTTTTGGAATTGAAACCAGCTCGCCATTCTTGAGAAATCGTTTTTTAAAGTCTATTAGCTCATCCATTCACATCCTCCATTTCATACGCATCTAATACTAAAAATGCATACGCTTTAGGTCATCGCATTCGACTTCTATATTCGAACTAAACTCGAACTAATCTAAATGATTTGCTCAAACACTCTTCGAAAGCTCGTTTTTCACTCTGAGTAAAATGCCCTTCCCAGTCAGTCCACGAACAGGAAGGCAACTCACAACGAGCGGAGTCGAAGCCCTCTGCCGTCGGTCGTTCAAAATGCACGATAACCTTTTCGATATCCCCATCTGTTATCAGGTCAGAATGAACGACCTCGGTACCGTCTTCGAATGTCATATACCGGTACATCACGTAAACCACCTCACAATCGTAAATCCAGTTTAGCATCAAGCTATTGCACCAAAGACAGCAAGCCCCCCCCTTGATGAGTTGATGGTATCTGTTAAATGTCACGTACGATTCACATCTGGTGGGTACCCTGATGGCTACATGAAACGAAGCAGATTTACACCGGGAGGACCCCGTATGACAACCAAGTACACCGACGCGCCGCGCACGCGCGTCATGACGCCGGCATCGCTCAACAACGGCGTGCACGAGAACCATTCCATCGGACAGACCATGGCCATCGCGCCCAAAAAGGGCCTGTTCGACGACATTTCCATTCCCCAGATCATCGCCGGCGCCGCGGCTGCCGCCACGAGCGTGGCGCTTGCTTCAAAGATCGGCATTGCCGGCTCGGTGATTGGCGCCGCCGTGAGCTCGGTCATCACCGTTGTGTCTTCGCAGGTCTACCGCCACTTTATCTCTGCCAGCGCCGAAGCCCTCAAAGGTACGCACGCCGACGTCGACTACCCCGCCGGCGCCTATGAGCCCGTTGAATTTAATGCCGAGGAGCACCTGGGCGGCGCCGCGACCACGCAGGAAATGCGCCAGGTTGCGGGACGCGCGACCACGGCACGCGTCGCTCCCGACAGCCTGCGCGCCAAGGCGGCGGCAGAGCGCAGCCAGACGCAAAAGAAGGTCATCATCTTCTCGATCGCCATCGCCATCGTCGCGGTCATCGCCTGCGCCGGCGCCATCCTTATCACCACCGCCGGTGAGGGTCTGGGCGAGCGCCCCGAGCCAATCCTTTCGTCGCGCACGACCGAGAGCGATGCAAATGGCAACACCCAGTCGCAAGATCAGCAGGCACAGGCGGACGGCACGCAAGACAGTTCTACCTCTACCGATTCGTCCTCGAACACCCAAAACCAATCGCAGGGCACCGATTCCTCTACGGCCAACAGTGGCACGCCGTCCGGCACGACCGACTCAAGCCAAACGGCTGACGGTTCGCAGCCGAACACGGGCGGCCAGACAAGCGACACCACTTCAGGAACGGGCACAGCAGACAGCAACAACAGCAATTCGAGTGGCACCACATCGGGCACGACATCTGACAGTTCAAGCCAAGGCACGACATCGGGCAACTAGGCGCTGCATCCCCAGATAGGCAACCTGTACAACGGGCGCGAACCGGCAACGGTCGCGCCCGTTTGCCTTGGGCGCCGAGGTAGCAAGCCCCGCGCGATGGTAAGATGCTTTGGTGTGTAAAGAGGAGATTTGCCATGAGCAAGACAATAGTTAGGCCCACGCTTTCGCTGGGCAACCACATCTATCTGTATCGCCTGCTGCGCGATGCAATCGGATGCGGCAAGCAAACGTTTATGACGCAGGTCGAGGAGGCACTCGCCGCTGGTGACATGGCCGCTTATGACCTGGGCTTCGAGACCACGCGCGAGCTGCTCGAGGAGCTCGACGACTGCATTAAGCTGACCGTCTTTAAGGGCGGTCGCCTGTATGCCACGGTCATCGCCAACGAGGCCTGGGATGCCGCCCTTGCCAAGGGCGAGGACAAGCCCAAGGCTGCCAAGGGTGCCAAGCAGTCCTACAAAAAGAAGAAGCGCGGCGAGAAGGACCTCAAGGCCGTGCGTCCCAAGCACGTTAAACGTCCCAAGCCAGAAACCATGGTTGAAGCCGCGCCGGAACCCGAGCCCGAGGCAGAGATCGAAGTCGCTATTGAGGTAACAGCAGAAACCGAAATCGCCGCCACGACCGATTCCGAAGTCATATCCGAGCAGGACGCCACTGCGGAGCTCAACGAGGCTCCCAAGCCGACAACCGAAGAAGCCGCTGACCAACCCGAGACGCCTGCGTTCCAAAACAGCGATGTCTTTGACAACGAGGCCGAGGACGATCAGTCCGACGAGCCCGCCGATCAAGGCGTTACCGAGTCGGCGCCGGAGCCCGAGACGCCGCAGCCCGCCATCTCGCTCACGGTCGTCTATGACCCCGAAAACGCCAACGCCGGCATCACCACCATGGCTTCCACGCCGGTCGAGACAAAGCCGAGCATCGAGAACGAGAACGCAACGCAGGTTGAGATTGAAACTGCAGCTGCAGACGCGCCCGTCACCGTGAAGCCCGCAGATTCCACAATCAAGCCGGAAGCGACGCCGGAGCCCGCACCCGTCATCGAATCCGTGCCCACCTCTGCTTGCGACCAAATTCCCGCACCGGCACCGGCTCCGGCACCCGCAGCGGCCCCAACCCCCGCACCTGCAGCGCCCGCCATCCCCGAGGACTTCCCCGTCGATTTCGCAACCGAGGTCTTCTGCCCCGGCCCGCTTCTGCACCAGTTGTCGACCTATCTCCCCTACGGCGCCGATACCCTCGGCATCGTCGGCGAGTACTACTGGATCGCCCGCGAGCGCGGTACCATCGAGGCCGCGCGAAACCGCGCAAGCTTCCCCCTGCGCTACACGCAGGCCGGCGAGCGCCGCGAGGTTACCGTGCGCATCCGCCGCAACACCACCGGCGGTCTCGGAGCCGCCTGGACCATCGACAAGGTCGAAGCCCCGGTCGAGTAAAAAACGGCCTCGGATAGCCAATTGACCATCCGAGGCCGTTTGAATTCAGGCCTTTTAGTTGTCATCGGTGCATATAGACACCAGAGAAGCAAGCTCATCCTCAAGTTGCGGAGCAAAGTATCTAAAAGAAACCTGCGCTCCAGTCGGTATCGACTCAATCATATTCGCAGCATTATCTGAAACTCGGTACGATGCAGTTTCACCTGTCTTCAAATCCTCTATTGAGCAGACAGCGTCTTCAGCATCAATCGACCTAAGCACGCCTTTTCCTTGTAACATCACATCGGCATGCCCGCCAGCTATTTCTAATGAACCTGAGTCTGTCGCAGTCACTTCTCCGGAACCTCCGCGCGATATCTCTTCCTTTGTTGAACAGCCCACCAATGAAGCCATCAGCACCAAAGACAGAGCTAGACGAATCGCCCTACTTCGAAAAAGTCGTTCCATAAGTCCACGCATAATAGCTCTGATCATACTTCAGGAAGGATAAAGATGAATTCCAGCCGTCCGCTATGCCAATCATCTGCCTTGTCTCTCCAGTTTTCTTACCAGTAAGTGTGGCGTAAGCCTCCGCTGTTACAGAATGGGCTGATCCGTTGTACAAACTCGCATGTAAAACATTCGGTCTATTAGAGTTAATCTCATTTTGGATGCTCGCGATAGCCGGAGAGGAGACAGTGCGGGCGATAAGAGTACTTCCTCTGCTTGCGCAGTAATTTGTAAACCCCGTTGCACAGGTTGATATCGGCGTTCCACCCAAAACAACGCCGGGAACAGTCTGTTCTTCATCGGAAAGAGCATGGGTATTGGTGTAATTCCATATCTGCATATATTGCGAAGGGTCGCTATATAAATTGGCAATGCCATACAGTTCCGCAACGTTCGAAAAAGCTGTCACCATACAAGCATAGTGGGCGGTAAGCCTCTTAATCTCGCTTTCATCATATGACATAAACTGAGAAATGGAACGAAATCCAGATACTGTGTAATCCTGCATTTGAGTTGCGTAAATTACAACATCGTTCCAGCTTGAAGGTTTATTCGATAAAACGACAGGCCGTCCTTCTATGGAAACAGCCGGGATTGTTCTTCCGCAATTTGTTGTTATTGAACCGTCCAAAGATTGCACGCCGAATTCGAATGGATTGATCATTACGACTGGGTTATTGAACGAATAAGACTCGACACCAAGATCTCCTCCCCGATCCATAGGGCTGACTAAGCCGTCTCCAAAACGATATCCCGTAAGTATTTCATCATCTGAAGCATCTAAAACCAAATAGCCCGCGGCTCTATTGGATGTCACAACCGGAACAATATAACCAAGCGGGGACCCATCAACATCTACAAAAGGAATAGGGTCAGAAGGCGTATACGAATAGCCGAGGAGTCCCTTTATATATTTATCGGCAAGCTCTTGCGCAATTTCAGAAGTAAATTGTATCTGCTCACCATCAATATTGCCCGTCGAAGCAAAAACCTCTTTCGGACGTGCGGCTAAGGCGACAATTGAAGACGCGACAAGTTGCAGAAAACGACGACGCGAAAGCATATGTTCTTCTTTCTAGAGAAGCGACTAATAAGGTACTCCTATTCTATAATCTTTTTTGTAACGTTACAGCACTGGTTATATTTCAATTCGATTTGCTTATGTCCTTGCAACCCAATGCGGCTTTACGTTTTAAACGGAATTAGAAAATCACTCATAGCAAAAACGGGCTTTAATCCCAAAGAGATGACTTTGATTATGAATCAAACCAGCAGCTAGGGCATAGCTGCAGTGCAATTGCTACAAGAAAGGCCGCCCTTGGTGGCGGCCTTTCTACTTGCTACTAGTCACGCGTCAGCTTGCGGTGAATACGATGCGGCTGGGCTGCGTCCTCGCCCAGGCGCTCGATGCGGTTGGCCTGATAGGCCTCGAAGTTACCCTCGAACCAATACCAGTTGCCCGGATTCTCGTCGGTGCCCTCCCACGCCAGAATATGCGTGGCGACGCGGTCCAGGAACATACGATCGTGGCTAATGACCACCGAGCAGCCCGGGAACTCGAGCAGCGCCGCTTCGAGCGAGGACAGCGTTTCGACGTCGAGGTCGTTCGTGGGCTCGTCGAGAAGCAGCAGGTTGCCGCCCTGCTTGAGCGTAAGCGCCAGGTTCAGACGGTTGCGCTCGCCACCGGAAAGTACGCCAGCGCGCTTCTGCTGGTCCTGGCCCTTAAAGCCAAAGCTCGCCACGTACGCGCGGCTCGGAACCTCGGTCTCGCCGACCATCATGTGGTCCAGGCCGTCCGAGACGACCTCCCACAGGTTCTTATCGGGGTCGATGCCGGAACGGTTCTGGTCGACGTAAGAAATCTTGACGGTCTCGCCCACCTCGAGCTCGCCCGAAGTCAGCGGCTCCAGACCCACGATGGTCTTGAAGAGCGTAGTCTTGCCCACACCGTTGGGGCCGATGACGCCCACGATGCCGTTACGCGGCAGGGTGAAAGAAAGGTCGTCGATGAGCACGCGACCGTCGAATTCCTTGTGCAGGTGATGGGCCTCGAGCACCTTGTTACCCAAACGCGGTCCAACGGGAATGCGGATATCGGTCCAGTCGAGCTTCTGGCTTGCGCGGGCCTCGGCCTCCATCTCCTCGTAGCGAGCCAGACGGGCCTTGTTCTTTGCCTGGCGAGCCTTGGGCGAGCTGCGTACCCACTCGAGCTCGGCCTCCATGCGCTTGGCGAGCTTGGCGTCGCGGTTACCCTGCGCCTCGATACGCGCGGCCTTGGTCTCCAGATACGTGGAGTAGTTGCCCTTGTAGGGATAGAGGTGACCGCGGTCGACCTCGCAGATCCACTCGGCAACGTTATCCAGGAAGTAGCGATCGTGTGTGACGGCAAGCACCGCGCCCTGGTAGTTGTGCAGGAAGTGCTCGAGCCACAGGATCGACTCGGCGTCCAGGTGGTTCGTAGGCTCGTCGAGCAGCAGCAGGTCGGGAGCCTCGAGCAGCAGCTTGCACAGGGCCACGCGGCGGCGCTCGCCGCCAGAGAGCACGTTGACCGGCATGTCGGAATCGGGCAGCTGCAGGGCGTCCATGGCCTGGCCGAGCTTGGAATCGATATCCCAGCCGTCGGCGGCGTCAATCTCGTCCTGGAGCTTGCCCATCTCGGCCATGAGGGCGTCCATGTCGCAATCCGGGTCGCACATCTCCTCGCCGATCTTGTTGAAGCGATCGACCTTGGCGATCATGTCGCCAAATGCCATGCGCACGTTCTCGATGACGGTCTTGTCGTCGTCGAGCGGCGGCTCCTGCTGCAGGATACCCACGGTGTAGCCGGGGGTGAGCCTGGCATCGCCGTTGGAGACCTCCTCGATGCCGGCCATGATCTTGAGCAGGGTCGACTTGCCCATGCCGTTGGGACCCACGACGCCGATCTTGGCACCGGGGTAGAAGCTCAGGGTCACGTCGTCAAGGATTACCTTGTCGCCATGGGCCTTGCGAGCCTGATACATCTGGTAGATAAACTCCGCCATATGTCTGTTCTATCCTTTCTACCTGCTGTTTCCCTATTCTTGATTCGCTTTAGTGGAAACGAAATGAGGGAACCAGCTCTGAAACGTAACGAAAAAGGGGCATGGTTGCCCATACCCCCTAATACTACCTGGGAAAAGTCCCCCGGAACATACTATGAACTGCGTACGCTAGTTTTCCGCAACCTTAACGAGCGGCTCGCTGCGATTTGCGCCACAGCAGATACGAGTAGACGTAGATGGCTCCGACCGAACCAAACGCCAGAACCGCAATCACCGCGGCGACGACTTCACTCGAAAGCACGCTGCCTGCCACGCCCATCACAATCAGGCCAATACCCAGCACCATAAAGCAGGCGCCGCCAAAACGCTGCGCACGGCGCCAGTTCTCGGGATCGGCAAGCGCCCAGGGTGTCTTGATACCGAGCGTATAGTTCTGCTTCACACGCGGCAAGTAGTTGCCTACGCCGATGAACAGCAAACCGACAACACCGGAAATCAGCACGTTAACCGAACCGACCGCCGGCACCACGCCCCAGACCGTAAGCTCTCCCAGCCAGCTTATGGCGCACATGAACAAGGTGAAGGCGATTACGAAGCCCTGGTAGAACTTGCCCGAGGTTCGATATGCCTCACCTTTGGGGTCGATGCGCGGCACCACGCAGAACATTGCGAGAAGCGCCAGAGGCAGCACGCCGAGCGCGGAGGCCATCCAGCTAGGACCCCAACCGTCGACGGCGCCGTTCGCGCCCCAGTGCGTGGGAATCTGCGCAGGCAAGCTCGGCATCACCATGAGGTGCGCTACGACATTGGCGACGCACAGAGCGACCAGCGCAATCCACACGCGCGACGATACCCCCGTGGGGTGAATGCCCTTGTTTTCGTTATTCATCCTTATCACCTTCCGTGTTTGTAAAACCCATAAACCAGCCAATCAAATCCTGCATGACGGTGGTGTTTGAGCTGTATACGATGTTTTGGCCATGGCGCTCGTCGGTCACCAACCCGGCGTTTTTGAGCGTCGCCAAGTGATGGCTCAGCGACGGCTTACTGATATCGAAATGCTCGGCAAGCTCCCCCGCCGTGCAATTGCCCTCGCGCAGCAACTCCAAAATGCGCCGTCGCGTTGGATCGGCAAGCGCCTTAAAACCCTCTCCCGGCATAAGACCTCCTCTCATCATCTCTCATGACGCGCACACTATACTCGATATTTAGATGTTTGTCTAACTATCTAATCTTGTACTCAAAAAAATAGCCGCCTCCGCGTAATGCGAAGACGGCCACTTCTCACGCTACAAACGTGTTTTTGAGTTGGCCAACCCGCTGCAACGGGTGCCATCTGCTTCAATCTTATGCGAACCCCGATCCCATTTCAACAAGCCCAAGGGCTCAAATGGAATCGCGATAACACCTATAATGGCGATAGCTAAAACACGATTCGCTTCCCCATCGGAGGATGTCTATGACCGAAACCGCTGCCGCTCTCGTCGAGACACGCGACACCAAGCTCGAGATCATCATGGGCCGCGAGGCACTCGATAAGCTCGCCGATGCTACGGTGTTGGTGCTCGGCTGCGGAGGCGTGGGCTCCAACTGCTGCGAGGCACTCGCCCGCGGCGGCATTGGTCATTTCGTCATTCTGGACAAGGACATCGTCGCGCCCAGCAATATCAATCGCCAGGCTATCGCCTTTCACAGCACTATCGACAAGCGCAAGGTCGATGTTATGGAAGCCATGATCCACGACATCAATCCCACCGCCACCGTTATCAAACGCACCGAATACCTGCTGAGCGACAACATCGACGAGTTCTTCGCGAGCGTTTTGGAGCAGACGGACGGCAAGCTCGACTACGTCGTCGACGCCATCGACACCATCTCGGCCAAGCTCACCATTGCCAAATATGCTCAGGACCACGACATTCGTTTGGTTAGCTCCATGGGCGGGGCCAACAAGCTCCATCCCGAGTGCCTCCGCTTTGCCGACATTTTCGATACGGTACGTGACCCCATGAGCCGCATCATGCGCAAAGAATGTAAGAAGCGCGGAATCAAGAGTCTGCACGTGCTGTTTAGCTGCGAGGAATCGGTTAAGACCCAACCCCGCGACCCGTCCAACATCCACGAGCGTACCGAGTTGGGTACCGCCAGCTTTATGCCGCCCATCATGGGTCAGATGATTGCCGGCGAGGTTATCCGCCAGATCAGCGGGCGCGGCACCGAGCGCGTACGCGCCGACGGCCAACGCCTGGACTAGCAGAATGTCCTGCGATGGAACCGCAATTCTTTGACACGCATTGTCATCTTGATTTGATGCTCGGCCCCGATGCTGCAGCCAGTGAGTCGGCGGCGTCGGGTCTGGGGCTCTTTGACTGCGGGGTCGACCCACGCGACTTTTCGGCCGCAAACGAGCGCGCCCGTCGCCAACCAAGCATCATCGCCGGCGTTGGGCTTCACCCCTGGTGGCTCGCCGACGGCCGCTGCGGTCCCGCCGAAGTCAACCTGCTTTGCGAGTTTGCTGCCCAAGAGCGCTACATCGGCGAAGTCGGACTTGACTTTTCCGCTCGTTTTGCCTTAAGTGAGCCGCTACAAATACAGGCATTTGACTGGCTCTGCGATACACTCGTGCAGCATCCTCTTACCGGGCGAGTGATATCAATTCACGCCGTTCGTTCAGCAGGAGCCGTACTGGACGTCCTCGAATCGCATGGACTACTCATCCCAAACCCCGACTCCCCCGCTATCATCTTCCACTGGTTTAGCGGTACTTCGGACGAACTCGTCCGCGCGCGTAATGCGGGCTGTTATTTTTCCGTGAACGAGCGGATGCTCGCCACCAAGCGCGGTCGCGAATACGCCCGACAGATCCCACTCGATCGTTTACTGCTCGAGACCGATGCGCCGGCGGAGGCAAACACAGAAACAAGCGCACAGTCGCTCATCAGATCGCTCACAAGGACCTCGATGCGCATTGCCTCACTCAAAAACTGTGACGCTAAGCACATTGAGTCGGCAGTTTTAGCAAATGCGCGCTCTGTATTTGACCTTCGCTAACCCCTGTGGGCAAAAAATGCCAAATATGAGTACTGCTACCGGAATGGATACATTACTTTTAACTTCCCAACCGCCAGAATAATCCTCGATTGTCCGCTAATTAAAGCTTTTACAGTCATTCATCCTGCGTTTTCGCAAATCTTAAACCCCTCCAGACGCTCAAATCACATCTGAAGGGGTTGATTTTGCTGCGACTAAATTAGTCACAGTACTCATATTTGGCATTTTTTGCACACCGAGTCCCGGGGAGGCACCCGCACCTCCCCGGGACCGCTCGGCTATTCGACGATTGGTGCTCCGTAGCCCCAAGAACCTTCCATGCCGCACACGGTCGAGGCAAACCCGGCAGCAAAGTCGAGCGCGCGCTCGATGGCCTCGGCGCCATCCTCACCACGCTTGACGGAATCGAGATAGCACATCAAAAACGAGGTGAGGAACGAGTCGCCCGCCCCCATGGTGTCCTTCATGTCCGTTACCGGTTTAGCCAGCTGGCGGTAATAACGCTCGCCGTCGTAAGCAATGCAGCCCTCGGCGCCCGCCGTAGCCGACACAAAACGCGGACCCAGACCCTTCACCCATGCCAGACGCTCGCGAATCTCGTCCTCGCTCGCGGCATCCGCCGCACTAAAGAAAGCGAAATCGACGTAGGGCGCAATCTGCTCGTAGTACTCGTCGGTGGAGTCGTCCGAAAAGTCAAAAGAGACCGTGACGCCCGCAGCCTTCAACTTGGGCAGCTCGCGCTCGGTAAAGCAGTAGTTGCCCGAATGAACCACATCGAACTGCTTCATGTACGCAAGGTCAAAGCGATCGAGGACATAGCGCGCATCGCCACGGATACCGCCCTCGTTGGAGCCAAGGAAGACACGGTCACCGTCAACGACGGTCACGCGAGCCGCTCCGTTCTCGCCAATCATCTGCTCGCACTTGTCAAGCTCGATACCCTCATCCTCGAGGCTTGCAATGACATGCTCGGCAGCGGCGTCATTGCCAAAAATGCCCATGTATGCAGAGCGTGCGGCACCGCATTTCTTGGCATAAACGGCGAAGTTCACCGCATTGCCGCCGGGATACATGGTGTGGATATGCTCGTAGCGATCGACGACGTTGTCGCCAAATCCGAGCGCGTTAACGTTAAATGCCATGGCCTTTGCCCCTTCTAGTACTCGACAACACCCATATAGCGGCGGAAATCGGGATCGTGATCAAACACCTTGCCGCGTGCGGCGCGCAGCTCGCAGTTCATGGCGTAGAACAGCACCGGGTCCAGATAGGCACGGACGCTCGCCGGCACGGCTTCCATACCGTACTCCTTGGCATCAAGCACCATCAGCGTATCGGTATGCGTCTTAAGGAACGCCAGGGCGCGCTCGTCCATAGCACGGCACTCGCTGGAGCCCATCTGCAGGAAGTAAAAAACGCCATCCTGAGTAGCCTCGAAGGGGCCATGGAAGTACTCGGCAGAGTGGATGTAGCTGCAGTGCTGCCACTGCATCTCCATAAGAGAGCAGATAGCGAAACCGTAGGTCTGGCTAAAGTTGGGACCGCTGCCCAGAATATAGAAGAACTCGTGCTCCTGGCAAAGCTTGGCAAAGCGATCACCCAGCTCGGCATTTACCTTCTCGCGTGCCGGGGGAAGAATCTTATCCATCTCGGCAATACCGGCATACATATCGGCAAGATCGGCGTAGCCCTCCTGCTGATCGAGCAGCTCGGCCGCAAGCGACAGCGAAATGCCAGCGGGGACCTCGGCCTGCGGCACGCCCTCGCCCCACGGGTAGACCCACGTGGTCCACTTGCCGGAGTCAATCTTGGATCCAGCGTTGTCGGTCTGGGCGATCACCGTAGCGCCGGCAGCAAGGGCAATCTCACAGCCCTCGACGACCTCGGGGGTGTTGCCACTGTGGCTGCAAGCAATGACCAGGGATTTCTCACCCAAGCGGCGCGGGCGCATGATATCAAACTCGCGAGCCGTATAGATATACGAAGTGAAGGTGGTTGCCTCGCGCTGCAGAAGCTCATGAGCCGGGATCAAATCGATCATGGAGCCACCGCAAGCAATCCAGTAGACGCTGTCGAACTTGCCCTTCTCGGCAATTGCCTCTTTGATCAGGTCGTGTGCGTTCATATCCAGTTCCTTTCTTGTTTGGTCCACAATCAATGACGTTGGTTGCGTGGCCGATAGTTGTTTTAGTCAATCAGATATTTCTCGAATGCGGCCATGTTCTTGGCATCTGCCGCCGCCGGGTCATCATAGTAACGACCGTCCGTGATTTCCTGGCCCAGCATGCCGTCGAAACCATGGGCGTTGAGCGTGGCAACGAAGGCGTCCATATCGTGCTTGCCATCGCCCCACACCAGATGGCCATACGGATCACCGTCGATAAAGTGCATCTCGTGAATTGCCCCATCACCAAAGGCGGCAAACCAGTCCTCGAGCGTCTCGCCTGCAACGCCCATCGCGGTTGTATCAACCATGGGCTGTAAGTACGGGCTCGCGACCTCGTCAATCATGCGCTTCGCATCGGAAACCGTCGTCACAAGGTTGCTCTCCTCGGGACGCAGGCTTTCCATCGTAAGCACCAGACCGTGCTCGCCGGCATACTCCGCCAGAATGGACATGTGCTCGCGGCTGCGCTTCCAGGCTTCCTCGCGGTCCTCGTCCCAGTCGCCCCAGCCCGAGTTGACGGACATACGGTCGCACCCAAGTACCTCGGCAAGCTCAATGCCGTGCTTAAAGTACGCCAGGCTGCGCTGTTCATGCAGCGGTTTGCGTGCGCAGTATTGCCAAGGATAGACAACATTCTCGGGACACAGAGTACGATACCTAAGCCCACGGTCTGCAGCTTTTTTCGCCAGGACCTCAGCCTCAAAGTAGCCCGTATGGTCGAGTGTCACATGCGGCTCCGCACACCACAGCTCAATGGACTCAAAGCCCAAGCGCTGCTGCACATCAAGGAAGTAATCGAGCGACCACATGATGTAGTGGATATTCATGCCCGCAATCTGTTCGCGGCGCAGCGTCGGTTTGGATTCAGACATCCTATGCCTCCTTATTTCGATCGAACACGATTTGTCCGTCCGACATCGTCATATCAACCGAAAGATCGCGTGCGTCGCGATAATCGAGATCGAACACATCCCGATCGAGCACGCAGATATCGGCAAGTTTGCCGACCTCGAGCGTACCCAGCTCGTCTTCGCGCATCAGATCGTACGCGCCCCCGGCAGTCCAAGCGCGCAAGAGCTCGACAAGCGTCAGCACGTTGGCCTCATTCACGGGCAGTCCGTCGGCGAAGAATCCGCCGCACGCGCTGTAGATTGACTCGCCCAGGCTCGGAACCAGCAGCGGCAAATCCGTACCACAGCACACCGTGCATCCGGAATCTTCCATGCCGCGGCGATTCCAGCTGTGCAAAAGTCGCGTCTCGCCAATTTGTCGACGCATCATCGACAGGCAATCCTCGCGCCGGTCCAGCGTCAGAATCTGCGGATAGACCTCGCAAATTCCACCTAACTTGCCAAACTCGACAAGATCGGTCGGGTCAGAGTTCTCGAGATCGGTAATCGCATGGCGGCGAAGCAACCGCCCATGCTCGTCTCGAGGCAGCGAGGCATAGAGCGCCACCGTGCGACGAACGGCGCCATCGCCCTGGCAATGCAAGGAATATCGGAAACCGTCAGCATCAATTGCACGCAGCTCGTTCTCAATCAGATCCCACTCTGGCTCCTCGACGACCGTCTTGCCGGCAGCGCCCGCATCGGCCGTGTCCTCATAGGGGTCAATCATCTCGGCAAGCCCCGCCCATACGCCTCGATCGGTCATACGGTTGAAGCCAGAAAAACGAACGAACGGTCCCCGGAAGCGCTCTCGTGCCTCGCGGGCATATGCCAGATTTGCACCGGCACCCACCGGCTGCGACATCATAGAGACGCGAACCGTCAGCTCACCAGATTCCTCACGGCGAGCCATTTCGTCGGCAAAGCCGTAGTAGTCATCGAATGCCATCTCCTTGATGGCGGTAACGCCGCGCTCGTTAAGCATGCTCATGTAGTCCGAATACCCGGCACGCACCTCGGGCAGCGCGAGGAAATCGCTCATCATGCGCCAGATCTTCTCGGCATAGCACGCCTGCGGTGTAAAACCGTATCGCGCACTGGCGGCAGCATTGAGAACGCAGGTCTCCGCGCCCGGTGTAAAGCAGACGACAGGGATATCACCAAAAAACTCGTCAAACACAGCTGCCGTATTTGCGTTCTCGGCATCCGATGCCAACGTTTCGGGCAGGTTGTGGCCAAAAGCCGCCGCGCAATCCGGATGATCATCTTTCCATGCACGCAAGAGCGACACGGCCTCTTTGACATCAGCGACGCCGGACAGATCAGACCCCAACGTCCGCAGTGCCCAGCCCGTATAGAAGGTATGCACATCGATCAGGCCGGGCATGACGGTGCGGTCGCCCAGGTCAACTACCTCGTCCGCCTGGGTCAAATACGAAGCTACCTCGCACTTGGTGCCAACCGCCTCAATTCGATTGCCACGGACCGCTACGAAACCTTCAAACGGCAGGTCCCCCGTACCGGTAAAGACGCTCTTAGACGTCAGGACCGTCAAACAATCAGACATCACAACCACCTACACCGGAAGCATGCCAGAGATTGCCGTTACGATCAGGCCAAAGACGACCATGAAGATGAAGAACTTCCAAATGGTCTTCCACCATTGGCCAAACGAAATCTTAGCCACGGCAAGGCCGGCGACCGTCATGCCCGCCACGGGACTGATGGTGTTGATGGTCTGATTAGCAAACTGGAGCGCGGTAACGGCAGCTTCGGGATTGAGGCCCATAAGCTCGGTCAGCGGACCCATGACGGGCATGGTGAGCGCCGCAAGTCCAGAACTCGAGGGAACCAGCAAAGAGAGCAGGCCAAGGACGATATACATAAACGTGGTGTAGACGGCAGCGGGCGCACCGGCGAGCGCAGTAGCGAGCGCCTGGAGGATGGTGTCGATGATCATGCCGCCCTCGGCGATGACCAGAATGCCGCGAGCGATACCGATAACGATGGCGGCGTACGCAAAGTCGGCAATGCCTTTAACGAACTCCTCGGCGATCGTCTGCTGGTCAAGGCCGCCCAGGATACCGGCAAGCAAGCCCATACCAAGGAACACGGCGGAAATCTCATTCATGTACCAGCCCTGGGTAACAAGACCCCAGACGATAATGCCCATACCGCAGGCAAAATCGATAAGCACGAGCTTCTGACGGGTAGTGAACTCTTCCTCGATGGAGGCATCGGTCACGGAAAACTCAACACGCTTGAGCTTGTCGTCCTCGTACGTAATGGACGACTCGGGGTTTTTCTTGACGCGCATGGCATAGCGCATGGCCCATGCGATGCCAACGGCGGTAAAGATGACCCAAGAGATGGCGCGCAGCCACAGCTGAGGATTGCCCTCGATGCCGATAATGCCTTGGGCGATCAAAACATTGAACGGGTCGATGGTCGAAGCACAATATCCCAGGTTAGGACCAAGGAAGCAGATGATGAATGCCGTCATCGAGTCATAACCGATACCCATCATGATGGGAATGAAGATGGCATAGAACGGCAGGGCTTCCTCAGACATACCAAACGTAGTGCCGCAAATGGACAGCAACGTCATCGTGATGGGAATGATGAGGATGTCCTTGTTCTTGAGCTTTTTAATCACACGGCTCATGCCGGCATTCAAAGCGTTGGTCTTGGTGATGACTGCGAACGATCCGCCAATCAATAAGACGAACGCAACGACGTCAGCAGCCTCCTGGATGCCCTTAGTGGGCGCTTGCAGGACCGCAAAGATATCCTGGCCCAGATTGATGGTCTCGCCGGTCTCGGAATCGGTGTAATTCTTATCGACCTGTTCATAGGTACCAGCAACGGCGACTTCACGCTCGCCCGCCGCTGTCGAAATCGTCTTGCGCTGGTACTGACCAGAGGGAACGATCCAAGTCAGAACCGCAAAGACAACGATCAGCAAGAACATGATCGTATAGACATGCGGTAATTTGAACTTAAAACGTCTGTTTGTCTTCTTCGCCTTCGTATCTGACATAGATACCTCCAAAGAACTCGAGACTGCATCGCATCTCGCTTCAACGTTTGCGCAAGGCAAACGTTCTATGACGTTCCATAGATTACCAGCAGCTTTTCCCCTCATCAAGATAATTTCAAACTGATTGCCGCGACGCGGCTGAACGGTTGCGTTCGCGCCGTGAACGGTATGGAAACGCCCGGTGAGATGATCCACCGGGCGCTTCCATTCGCAATGTCCTAGATGTCAAAAATGTAACGAGATCCAACGATCCGCTGACGACCGATGATAAACGGCCGCCGCTGCTCATCGAAAAAGAAGGCATCCATGTAAAACAGGGGTTCGCCAACGGGAACCGCCAACAGCCGAGCGACCTCGGGCGACGCACACGCGATCTCGAGCGTGCACGGGTCGGTAAACGCGGGCGTACGGCCCGTCCGGTTGCGCACGAACTCAAAAATGGATTGGTTAGATAGAGGTGCCGTTGATAGATAGGCGTTGTCCTCATATACGTATATGTTGTTCTCGAGCATGACGGGGACCCCATCGGCAGTACGCACACGCTCAACGCAAATCAAATCAGTTCCAACGGGAACACCAAAGAACTGTGCTTCGGTGGAATCCGCCGGCAGTATCTTTCTCGAAATGACGCGCCCCCGCCTCCATTCCGTTAACGCGGCATGCGTCCGAAAAACTCTGGACGTCATCCTTCTGGCGAATCTTGCGCTTAAGCTTAGGGGCATTGACAAACGTGCCTTTCCCCTGCCGCTTCGTTAGATAGCCCTGCTGGACGAGCTCCTCAATAGCGCGTCGCACGGTAACGCGGCCAACTTTATAGTTCTCAGCCAATTCGAATTCGTTGGGTATCCGCGCGCCCGCCTTGTAGGCACCGGAGTTAATTTCGTTTTTAATGATATCGATAACCTGTTGGTACAGCGGTATCGCTGCTTTACCGTCAGTTAGCCCTTCAGTCGGTGGCATATACCCTCTCCCAGCACAATTAAGTCTAAAGCGGGCCCAAGGGCATTCAGCAAGCCCTTAAGCCCGCATTAGCATTAAGTATGCTTGCTGCCGCACCAAAATGTCGGGTATTTACTCATCTGACCCGAAAAACGCGCAACTACCGCGCTCCTAAGAAAGCGTGAGCAGTTCCGGCAGCTGGTCGATAATCTTGTCCGCGGCATCCTGGCTAAATCCAAAGCGCTCCTCGCGCTTGGCAATGACTGTCAAGCCGGCTCGCTTACCCGCGGTAATGCCCGGAACGGAATCCTCAACGCAGCAGCAGCGATTCGCGGGCAGCCCCAGCAGATCCAGCGCATGCAGGTAGATGTCGGGCTCGGGCTTGCTCTCCTTAAACTGCTCGCCGCTCACCACATACTCAAAGGCATCCGACAGCCCGCATGCGTTGAGCACTTCCTCGATGCTAACCATGGGAGACGAGCTGGCAAGCGCCACGCGAACGCCACGGCGCGGCAGCTCTCGAATCGTATCCACGGCGCCTGGGTTAATCAAAGCCTGATAGTCGCGCGGACGTTTATGCGCCCACTCGTCCCAACGGGCCAACGCTTCCTCGCCAGTGAAATGCCCCTTACCGGCGCGCTCAAACCAATCGACCAGCATATGCAGGAAGAACTGATGGGAGGTACCGACCTGCCCATTCAACTCCTCTTGAGTCAGGTTCAACCCAAGCTCCTTGGCAAAAGCCGCGGTCTCGCCCAGGTAGTAATACTCGGTATCGACAATCACGCCGTCCATGTCAAAGATAACGGCATCGAACGGAAATGCGGACACGGCACCCTCCCCAACAAAAGGACGCCCGCGAGCAGGCGCCCGAACCATGCATTAATCGGCGATTCTAACCCAGCAGCTTATCCAGCGCCACCGCAATACCATCTTCATTGTTATTGGCGGTCACCATCTGGGCCACAGCCTTGACCTCATCGACGGCGTTGCCCATGGCAACACCGGTGCCGGCCCACTCAATCATGGACTTGTCGTTCTGGCCGTCGCCAAACGATACGACCTCGCTGGCATCGATGCCGAGCTTGGGCAGGGCACCCTCGAGCGCGCGGGCCTTGTCGATACCGGGCGCCGTGTACTCAAAGTACCAGTCGGCCGTAAACATGCCCGAAAGCGTCTGCTTAAAGGGCGCATACATCTCCTCGTAATGCGCCTGCAGGTAGGCCGGATCGCCCGCCGTCAGCAGCTTGTCCACGGGATAAGTGTCCACGACCTCGTGCAGGCTCTCCACCTCGCGGATCTTAAGATCGCACGCATCGCGCTCATACTTGACGATATTCTTCTGCGAGCCGTCAGGCAGCGTAATCATGCAATGGTACGAATCCTCGACGTGCAGATCGCGACCGAGCGAGATCATGGGGATCACATCATAGTTTTGCAGGTGATCAATCAGACGGTGCAGCTCGTCAGCCGGCATGGCCTGGTCAAAAAGGACCTCATCGGTCTGAGCGTCGACCACATGCGCGCCATTAAAGGCAACCAGCAGACCGTCATGGTTTTGAAGGTCGAGCTCCTGCGCCAGAGCATGTAGTCCCCATGCGGGACGGCCCGAAGCCAAAATGAGCTTAATGCCCGACTCCTGCGCCGCGAGCAGCTTTTCGCGCGTGCGCGGGCTAATCACTTTCTGGTCGTTGGTGAGCGTACCGTCAATATCCATCGCGATGGCTTTGATTGCCATATATGCCTCCCTGTCATTGAATAACCTTGTCTGAGTCATCATACAGAACAGCCACCGCGACTCCGTTTGCAACGGGAAAAATGTCATATTGTCCCGAACATGAACGGCGTGTGGTCGTGAAGCTTTATCGCTCAGGTCAAATACGTCTGCTAGCGACGCTCATCCGTCGGTGCGCCCTCGACGATCGCGATGCCCGCCGATGCACCTAACGCGCTGGCGCCGGCCTCGATGAATGCGCAAGCCTCTTCGTAATTATGGATACCGCCCGCCGCCTTGATTGCCACGGCATCGCCGAGCACCTCGTGCATCAGCCGCACGTCCTCGAGCTTAGCACCGCCAAAGCTTCTGCCGGTCGACGTCTTAAGGAATCCCGGCTTGGCCTCCAGCGCGATCTCGCATACACGGCGCTTGGCGGCGTCGTCGCCGTCCAGCTTGCACATCTCGACGATTACCTTGTCAGTGATGCCATGCGCGCGACAAAAATCAGCAATGGTAGTCATCTCGCGCTCGATGGCATCAAAATCGCGGTTCTCGATCGACCCCTGATTCAAAACGTAGTCAATCTCGGTAAAGCCACACGCAGCGTATTCCTCAAACTTCGCAAGCTTTTCCTCAAGCGTCATAGCGCCCTGGGGAAAGTCGATAGCGCCGGCAAGGATGATGTCAGAGCCCTCGAGCATGGCGCGGCCCGTCTCGTACTCCTGCAGGTTCGCAAATACGCAGCGAAAGTTGTACTTTAACGCCTTCTCGACATACTGCTCAAACGTGTCCTCGGGGGCATCGATATAGTCGATGTATTTATTGATGGGTTTGGCAAGCGTCATGCTGGGCCTCCTTGTTCAGGGCCGACAACCGATTCGTGGTTTCACGCGAAAAACCACGTTCAATGTACGCCCGGCATGCAAGGACAGCGTCCGCATTCCGACAAGTGGTATGAAATTAGCCGTAAACGTATAATTTACGGCAGCGAATGGCACCACACGCGGATGCCGACAGCAAGACATCCCCCCCTCAATACACCCTCATGCCCATTTAAATAGCAAGGGGCCTGTATCTGTTGGGATACGGGCCCCTTTCGGCCATGACCTATCTCAGCAACAAAGACTACTTGCGGTGAGCGCGGTAGAACTCGGTCGCACCATCTTATCCGAGCCGGGACACGTTTGCATAGCGTGGCGCGTGACGGTTGCAAAACCACCCCATTTGAAACAAAGGCAAAAAAGTACTTGCAAAGACGCGTTCCGACATATAAGTTGATAAAAGACCGCCGTTGCGGTTTTAAGTAGATCGAGCATATGAAGTTTGAGTTTTAGCGTGTAAGAGAAGGAAGATCGGCAAAGTACAACCCCAAACGCAATGACAACTTAATGAGGTAACTGCCACATGTGAGGCACCCAGGGCATTGCTGTCTCGATTTTGAGCACGATGCCTTCCGCCTTGCATGGGCCGTTCCATCCCGCCCCTGCAGCAACTGTCTCACGGGCTCATTGAAAACCGCATAGCACCCCAACGTCAGCACATCACCCACGGCAAGCACATCACTCACGACAACCAACACATCAACAAACAGCACGAACATCAACCGATTGGAGAAGCTATGACAAACCACCGCGCTGAAGACGGCGATAAGAAAAGCATTCTGGATGCCCGCATTGAGCGAGCATATGCAAACGAATATGACGCCGCCTTTGCCGCCGCGACCATCAAGAACTACGCGTCGCTACCGCTCGCGACGATCTTGGCCGACCACCCTCAACTGCTGAAGCGCTGCACAAAGATCATGGGCGACCCCGACATTCGCAAGCTGACAGACCCCTATGCCCCAAAACGCGACAACGATTCGTACGTTCTTACCGTAGGCTGCCTAGCCCATATGCTTACGGCGCTCGACACGAAACTCAAGCTCGAATGGGAACCCGACGAGCGTCATGAACTCGAAAGCAAGCGGAACACCCTGCGCACCGCACTGCTCCTTCCGTTGGACGGCCTCAAGCGCTGCAACGTCGAGCTCAATACACAGGTGCTGCAAAAGCCCGGGACCACGGGGCAGAAAACTCCAAGACCCCATGCGGCCATCGTCGACCGCAACCGATATAACCGCATGACCGCGCACTTTTCCGCCGAGGGAGCAGCCATAAGGACGCTGATCGACCTGCTGTGCCTCCTGAGCATCAACGAGCTATTTGAGGGCTATCTCGCCCTTGTTCCCGCGACGGCGCCCAAGTCGGTAGCAAAGATCATCGAGACCTGCAGACGCCAGTTTGAGCGCCATCGCAATGGCAGCGAGATGAACGCCAGCATCGTGCAGTACTACGCGGCTCATTACAAAAATGACGGATGTGCCCCTGTCGAGCATCAGCTGCGGCTCGCCTACACCACGCCCGTCGCAACGCTCCATCGCTTTGGAGCCCTTGGCGCTTGCGAGCCGCACGAACAGGCAGCCTGCCCCACAACCGAGCTCGATCTCAGGCTCGGACGAACCCTGTAGCCCGCCAGCCCCTCCGCGGGCAACAATCCTATTCCACAACACAACCAACAGAAAGGAGTCCTCATGGACACCAATCATTCCCCCATCATCAGCCCCCTCACTATGCGTGAATCCGCCCGAGGTATCACGCTCACCAGCATTTACGATGAGATGCTCGCCCGTCGCGAGCTCTCCGTCATGGGAAACATCGAAACCCCGATGGCCCACGACCTATGCCAGCAGATCCGCCTGCTCGATGCCACCGACCCCAGCCGCCCCATCACCATATTTGTCGCCAGCGCCGGCGGAAGCGTGCGATCGGGTCTTGCGATCTATGACGCCATGCGCCTCGCATCGTGCCCCATCCGCACCGTCTGCCTGGAATTCGCCGCGTCCATGGGCGCCGTGATCTTTATGGGCGGCGACGATCGCCGTATGGCGCCCCATGCAGAGCTCATGATTCACGACCCGCTGATCCCCCAGGGGGCAGGCGGCTCGGCACTTGCGCTGCAGGAAACCAGCCGGCGTCTCATGCAGACCCGCAAGACCCTCACGCAAATCCTCTCGGACCGCAGCGGCCTCACGCCCAAGCGCATCCAGTCCCTCACTGCAAAAGACACCTACCTTTCGGCCGAGCGCGCCGTCGAGCTCGGCTTTGCCCACGAAATCCTCTCGACCACCAAGGAGGTCGCCCATGTCTAACCTCGCCAGCCGTCTCGCCGCATCTGAGTCCGCATCGTCCACCATCCTCGCCAAGGATCGAACGCTTTCCTGCGACACCCGCCAAACGGGACTCAACAACAATGCACTTGTGATCGGCCCCTCGGGAGCCGGCAAGACCCGAAACGTCCTCAAGCCCAACCTGCTGCAAATGAACGCAAGCTACATCGTGCTCGACACCAAAGGCACGCTCTGTCGCGAAGTGGGACCCGTGCTGGCAGCCCACGGTTACCGCGTGCAATGTCTCAACTTCGCCGACCTCAACACCGTCCCGGCCCTTGCGCCCGGCATCGAGCGCTGCGGCTACAACCCCCTGAGGCACATTCGCCGCAAGGCGGACGGCAGGCCCAACCAGCAGGACATCCTCTCGGTGGCAAAGGCCATCTGCCCCATCGAGGACAACAACCAGCCTTTTTGGGATCATGCGGCGGCAAACCTGCTGTCGTGTCTTATCGCCTACGTCACCGAACAGCTACCCGCCGACGAGCAGACGATCAGCTCGGTCATCAAGCTGATCGAGCACCTGCAGGACGGTGCCACGGGTCGATTGTTTGACGACCTGATCACGACCGACCCCCAAAGCTATGCCCTCTCGCTATGGCGGCGCTACGCCATTACGCAAAATGCCGAGCGCATGCACGCGAGCATCGTCGGCATCCTTGCCGAAAAGGTCATGTGTCTGGGATTCGACGGTGCGGCACAGCTCTATCGTGAGTGCCATCAGGTGGACTTCGCTTCCATGGGACACACCCCCTGCGCCCTGTTTGTAACCGTGAGCGATATTGACCGCAATCTCGATCCGCTGACCGGCCTCTTTATTTCGCAGGCGTTTATGGGCCTCATTCGTGAGGCCGATAGGCAGCCCGACGGCAGCCTGCCCGTGCCCGTGCGCTTTATGCTCGATGACTTCGCAAATCTGCAGATCCCCCAGATCGACAACGTGCTCTCGATTATCCGAAGCCGCAACATCTGGGCAACGCTGCTGCTGCAGTCGACCAACCAGCTCGATGCGCTCTATGGCGAGGCACGCGCACGCTCCATCATGGGCAACTGCGACACGCATCTGGTGCTGGCGTTCCAGGATCCCGAGAGCGCCCGGGTGTTTTCCGACCGCGCCGACGCACTGCCCAGCACGCTCATGGCGACGCCGATCGATCGCTCGTGGCTCTTTGTGCGCGGCCACACTCCCGAACAGGTCGAGCGCTTTAGGCTCGAAGACCATCCGCTCTACGGGGAGCTGCCCGAGGCGCAGCGAGACCATGCGGAGGCCGAGCTCTAGACGCAGGGCCCTCGCAGCACGCGACGCTCCGGCGAAGATCCTTAAAGGCCGTGCGCCCCGGGGCCACGGCAAAGCAAAGGGGCCCGCATCCGATGGGATACGGGCCCCTGGCTATAAGGCGCGATGCGTTAACAGCAGCGACTACTTGCGATGCGCGCGATAGAACTCGATAAGCGCTTGAGTCGAAGCGTCTTGCTCGGCCTTGGCGGCGTCGTCGTGGAAGGCAGGGGTGATCTGCTTGGCAAGCTGTTTGCCCAGCTCAACGCCCCACTGGTCGTAAGAGTCGATGCCCCAGACCGTACCCTCGACAAATACGATGTGCTCGTACAGGGCGATGAGCTCGCCGAGCGCAAACGGGGTCAGCGTGTCACCGAAGATCGAGGTCGTCGGACGGTTGCCCTCAAAGCAGCGGGCCGGGACGATCTGCTCGGGCGTACCCTCGGCGCGCACCTCATCGGCCGTCTTACCAAAGGCGAGCGCCTTGGTCTGGGCCAGGAAGTTGCCCAGGAACAGCTCGTGGACATCCTGGCCGCTGTCGGTTGCGGGATTGGCAGTGTTGGCGAAAGCGATGAAATCGGCCGGAACCACCACAGTGCCCTGGTGCAGCAGCTGGTAGAAGGCATGCTGACCGTTGGTGCCGGGCTCGCCCCAGAAGATCTCACCGGTATCGGAGGTCACGGCGCTGCCGTCCCAGCGGACGTGCTTGCCGTTGGACTCCATGGTGAGCTGCTGCAGGTAGGCCGGGAAGCGGTGCAGGTACTGGCAGTACGGCAGTACGGCGTGGCTCTTGGAACCGAAGAAGTTGACGTACCAGACGTTGAGCAGGCCCATCAGCGCGACGGCGTTGTTCTCGAGCGGGGTGTTGCAGAAGTACTCGTCGATGGCGTGGAAGCCCTCGAGGAACTGCTGGAAGCGCTCGGGGCCGAGCACGACGATCAGCGACAGGCCCACGGCGGAGTCGACGGAGTAGCGGCCGCCAACCCAGTTCCAGAAACCGAAGGCGTTGGCAGGGTCGATGCCGAAGGCCTCAACCTTCTCGAGTGCGGTGGAAACGGCGACGAAGTGCTTTGCCACGGCCTCGGCGTTCTGCTCATCGGAGCCGTCGATGGCGCCCTGAGCCTTGAGCTGCTCGAGCATCCAGGTCTTGACCTCGCGGGCGTTGGTAAGGGTCTCGAGCGTGGTGAAGGTCTTGGAGACGATGATCACGAGCGTGGTCTCGGGATCCAGGCCCTTAAGCTTCTCGGCCTGGTCGTTGGGGTCGATGTTGGAGATATAGCGGCAGTCGATACCGGCGTCGGCATAGGGACGCAGGGCCTCGTAAGCCATGACCGGGCCCAGATCGGAGCCGCCGATGCCGATGGACACCAGGTGCTCGATCTTCTTGCCGGTAACGCCCTTCCACTCACCGGAGCGCACGCGCTCGGCGAAGGCATACATGCGATCGAGGACCTCGTGCACGTCGGCGACGACATCCTGGCCGTCGACGATGAGCTGGCCCCTCTCGGTTGCGGGGCGGCGAAGCGCGGTGTGCAGGACGGCGCGGTCCTCGGTGGTGTTAATGTGCTCGCCGGAGAACATGGCGTCGCGGCGCTCCTCGAGCTTCACCTCGCGGGCAAGATCGCACAGCAGCTTGACGGTCTCATCGGTCACCAGGTTCTTCGACAGATCGAAGTGCAGGTCACCGGCGTCAAAGCTCAGCTTGTTCACGCGCTCGGCATCGGCAGCGAACCAGGCCTTGAGGTCGATACCCTCGGCCTCGAGCTTCTCCTGATGAGCCTCGAGTGCCTTCCAAGCGGCAGTCGACGTAGCATCGATAGGTGCGGCAACAGTTGCCATAGAGTCCTCCTCAGCATACGGGCGCACGCCTCCATGCGCCCGGACATTCAGATGCCACTATTCTAGCGCAGGTCAAGACTACAATCAGCGAGCGTTGCCAATCGGCCCCCAAACGGCAACCGATCAAAAAGGGACAGGCTTATTTTGGCAGGTCAAACGCTTTACCAACCAAAAATAACCCGTCCTTTTATGGCAAATATTAGGCCGCGGCGCAGACGCTACCGAGTAACCCACGCAGAGGAGACCCGATGCCCTCCAGCAGTTCGGGCGCGATAATGGCAAAAACGGGAACCTCGCCGGTGCCCACGACAGCAGGCACCTTGCCCTCCGAGACAATGCATCCATAAGGCACAAAGCCGTCTTCGCCGGCATCGAGCGCCGCCATGCGACGCGCGAGCTCGCGCGCAAAGCCGGCAGTATCGGCATCGCCAATCGCCAGGACAAAGTCCACGCCTTCGTCGGTCGCCAGGGCCACGGCTTCGTCGATCAGCTCGTCTCCCCCGTCGCCCTCAAACGAGCCGCAGCGGAAAAGCACACGCTCGAGTAGGGCTCGATCAAGCGAGCCAAGTGCCGCCGAGACAAGCTCATCGCGCGTATGCTTGTCACCGCCCAGCACAACCAGCGCCTTGGTGCCACCGTAGTGAGCGACCAATCGTCCGCACCAGCGAGCCACGTCTCCATCCGCAACAAGGCGCGTCGGCATACCAAACCCATAATTGACCATCTTTTCCACAACCCTTCCGTGCGTATAGGCGGTATCAATCGTTAGGCTCATGCTACGAAGCGAGGTTTTCCGAGCTGTTTCGCACTCTTTAGAGCTGCGTTAAAACCCGATCCAACCGCACGACCATACCTACCAAAACAAACCAGTCCCTTTTTGACAGGTTTTGACGATGTCCGGATGAGCGGGTATTATCGAACAGGTATTCGATAAGAACATGTGTTTGATGGGAGGCTCGGATGGCGCACGAGCAGCACACCTATATCTGCATCGACCTCAAGACGTTTTATGCCAGCGTCGAGTGCGTCGACCGTGGGCTCGATCCGCTCACCACCAACCTGGTCGTTGCCGACGAATCGCGCGGACGCACGACCATCTGCCTTGCCATCACGCAGGCCATGAAGGACCTCGGGATACACAATCGCTGCCGTCTGTTCGAAATTCCCGATGGCATCGACTACATCACGGCCGTACCACGCATGCAGCATTACATGGAGGTGTCGGCGAAAATCTACGGTATCTATCTGGAATACGTCAGCCCCCAGGACGTGCACGTCTACTCCATCGATGAGTGCTTTATCGACGTGACGCCCTATCTGGACCTCTATCACACAGATGCGGAAGGGTTCGCCTGCACGCTGCGCGACGAGGTCCTCGCGCGCACCGGCATCACGGCGACGGTCGGCATCGGCCCCAACCTATTCCAGGCCAAGGTAGCGCTCGACATTACCGCCAAGCACGTACCCAGCCGCATCGGCATACTCGACGACGAGACCTTTCGCAAGGAGATCTGGCCCCATCGTCCCATCACCGATATCTGGGGCATCGGTCCCGGCGTGGCAGCCCGCCTCGAGAAATACGGCGTCTACGATCTGATGGGCGTCGCGGCGCTCGACGAAAACCTGCTTTACGACGAGCTCGGCGTCAATGCCGAATATCTCATCGACCATGCCTTCGGGCGCGAGCCGACAACCATCGCCGATATCCAAGCCTATCGCCCGCAAGCAACTTCGACCACCACAGGACAGGTGCTCTCGAAGGGTTATGCCTACGAACAGGCCTATACCGTCTTGCGCGAGATGGTCGACAACGCCGTTTTAGACTTGGTCGATAAGCACGTGGTCTGCGACAGCATCTCGCTCTTTGTGGGCTACGCGAGCGAACGCGCCGACATACGCCGCCTCGACGCCAGCGGTACAGCGCAGTATGTGGACGGATGCGGGCACCTGCGCTCGAGCACATCGAGTATCGAACCCACCGCAACCGCCGGCCCCGAGCTCGCGCCCCGTGCGCCCAAGCCCGTCCAGCGCGATGACGAACGGCGTCGCCTGGTGCGCGAAGCGCAGGCAATCGATGGCATCTTTGTGGGAGAGCATGGCGGCAAACCGCGCGGTGGCTATGCCGCACTCTTTGCGCACTCTAACGCCTCGCGAAAGCTGCCCGAGCGTACCAATTCGTTTAAGAAGATCATGGGCTATTTCGATGAGCTCTGGGCGCAGACTGTCGATCCCAAACGACCGGTCAAGCGCATCAACCTGGGATTTGGCAACCTCATGCCCGAGGAATTTGCCACCATCGATCTGTTCAGCGATATCGAGGCCGATGAGCGCGAGCGCGACCTGGCGCGCGCCGTCCTGGCCGTGAAAGGCAAGTACGGCAAGAACGCGCTCGTCAAGGGATTAAGCTTTACCGCCGGCGCCACCGCGCGCGAACGCAACGAACAAGTTGGAGGACACCGTGCCTAAACCCAAACAACAGCCCGTGCGCCCGCCGACCGCCTTCGAGCGCCTGGCGGACCCCGAGGGCAGACGCCGCGCCGCCGACCCCAACCTCACTGCCAACGGTGCCGTGCGCGCCAACCGCGCCGCACAGTTTATGCCCTTTGCCGCCCTCACGGGATACTACGAACTCGTGCGCAAGCAGGAAATCACCGTCGAGCCAAAACGTGAGCTCACGGAAGAAAAAGCCCTCGTGCTTTCTAAAAAACTCGAGGGTCTCAAACGTGGCGACTTGGTTCGTGTCACCTATTACGATACATACGGCTATCGCAGCCGCACCGGCATCCTCGACGAGGCGCTCCCCGCCTTCAAGCTCCTCAAGCTCCGAGACATCGCCATCGACTTCGACGACATCCAAGACATCGAACTGCGCGGACGAGCCTAGCCAAGGAAGCGCATCCAGAGCGACGCTTACAGCGTCATGACGTAGTAGCCCGCGTCTTTCACGGCCGTCTCGAGGACATCACGATCCACCGGCTGCTTAGAGCGCACGCGTGCCGTGTGGTCCGCATACGTCACCGTTGCCCACACGCCATCCAGTGCATTGAGGGCATTGGCCACGTTCTGAGCGCAGCCGTCACAGCTCATGCCGCCGATGAGCAGCTCATCGCTATAGGGATAGTGTGACGCATCGGTATCCACCACAACAACCTTTTTGGCCTTCTTGCCGCTCGCACCATCGCTGCAACAACTCTTCCCGTGTGTCGAAGCGGCAATGCGACGCAGTCCAAAAAACATGCCGACGGCAATGACGGCCAGCACGATGAGATTCGCAGGGCTGAGCAAGTCACTCATGCGTTCCCCTTTCAAGTAGCCCTATCTAGATACCCCCATGGGGTGTCCCCATCTTAACCCAAAATCATGTCTGTTCGGTCAATTAGTTTCCCTCTTCAAACTTTTTTGTTGACCATGGCTTACTTTCGTGTATAAGTTTTCCTAGGCTAACAGTTTAAATCCGTAAGGAGCGCCGTGACTCGAACCATAGACATTCCAACGTTTCAGGCAGCGGTCGTGCGCAACTGCTCCCCCACGCTCGCGAGCATCAAGCCGGCATCGCTCTTTACCTATCCCGGCGTTTACGCCAACCAAAACGGAAAACCCGGCGCCGCCCATATCGAAGGGCGACGCTCTCGCCTGCTCGCCGTCATAGCCCAATGCAACCGCGAGCTCCAGCCACTCGGGATCCATATGAGCGTTTTGGTCTGGCGCCCCTGCGGAGCGCTCATCTATGTGTACCGCCCTGCGGACCTTATGCGATACCTCTCCGACCCCCGCGCCACGACGGCGCTTGCCGCCGAAGGTTACGATGTCCACAACCTGCCCGCGTCCCTGGTGCATCTCGCCGCGCGCATCACGCTGGCAAGCAGCAATGCCGCAGAAAGCGCCTATGACGGCAGCGTCTGCGCACTCGCGCGAAATAGGCACTGCGATACGGGGTGCATGTGCGAGTTCCCCCACGAAATTGGCTATTTTTTGGGCTATCCCTACGAAGATGTCCATCAGTTTATCGTCCAGCACGGCGAAAACTATAAGGTCTTTGGCGCATGGAAGGTATACACAAACGTTGAGCAGGCGCTCACGACCTTCGATTCCTATCGCACATGCACGCAATACCTTACCTACATCTATCAACAGGGCTGCACCCTGGGACAACTTGTCCAGGCAACCCGATAGAGCATACAAAACGCGGCCGCACGCCGCACAACCGAAAGGAAGACATATGAGCAAGATCGCAGTCGTCTACTGGAGCGGTACAGGCAACACCGAGGCCATGGCAAACTTCGTTGCCGAGGGCGCAACCGGTGCCGGCGCCGAGGCAGAGGTCATCTCCTGCGCCGACTTCTCCGCAGACAAGGCCGCCAGCTATGACGCCATTGCCTTCGGCTGCCCCGCCATGGGTTCCGAGGAGCTTGAGTATGACGAGTTCCAGCCTATGTGGGACGAGGTCAAGGAGACTCTCGGCGACAAGAAGGTCGTCCTCTTTGGCTCCTATTCGTGGGCCGAGGGCGAGTGGATGGACAACTGGAAGGCCGATGCCGACGAGGCAGGCGTCAACGTCGTCGATTCCGTCATTTGCTACGACGCCCCCGACGATGAGGGCGAAGCGGCCTGCAAGGCCCTGGGAGCGGAGCTGGCCTAACGAAGCCGTCAGAAAGTCGCAAGGCAACTGACAGCCGAGTACCGCACAACAACAGTCGCTCATACCCAAACAAAAACGGGGACCGGATACTATCCGGTCCCCATTTGTTATATCGACAACTTCGACGCGCCGCTACGAGATATTGCCCAAGAACGCCTTGGTGCGTTCGCTCTTGGGGTGGTCGAAGACCTCGCTCGGCGTACCCTCTTCCACAATGACGCCGCCGTCCATAAAGACGACGCGGTCGGCGACATCGCGGGCAAAGCCCATCTCGTGCGTTACCACGATCATGGTCATACCGTCACGTGCTAGGTCGCGCATGACGCCCAATACATCGCGGACGAGCTCGGGGTCGAGCGCCGACGTGGCCTCGTCAAAGAGCATCACGTGCGGATTCATCGACAGGGCGCGGGCGATCGCCACGCGCTGTTGCTGACCGCCCGAGAGCTGGCTCGGCATAAAGTCGATGCGCTCGGCAAGACCGACCTTGGTCAGCTCCTCGACGGCAATCTTCTCGGCCTCTTCCTTGCTGCGCTTGAGCACCTTTTGCTGCGCGAGCATGACGTTCTTTTTGACTGACAGGTGCGGGAACAAATTGAACTGCTGGAACACCATACCCAGATGCGTACGTACCTTGTTAAGGTCGACACCCTTGGCGCACACATCCACGCCCTCAACGATGATCGAGCCGCTCGTGGGATGCTCCAGACGATTGATGCAGCGAAGCATCGTCGACTTGCCCGAGCCCGAAGGACCCAGGACTACGACGACCTCGCCCTTGTGCACATCCAGATCGATATCGCGCAGGACCACGTTATCGCCAAAGGCCTTCTGGAGATTCTTGATGCTGACGACGACCTCGTTCGAGTTATTGGTTTCGCTCATAATAGAACCTCCTTACAGACCAGCGATATGGTCGGCGGGCGTCGCGACAACCTGTCCGGCGCTCTTGGTGGGACGCTTCTTTTTGGTTTCGGCCGTGCCCAAAAGCCTCGCCTCAAGACCGCTCACCAAGCGTGCAAGCGGCAGGGTGATGACCAGATAGAACAGGGCGGCAACCACATACGGCGTGATGGAGCCCGTCGTGGCCACGATGGTGCGGGCGTTCATGACGATCTCGACCACGCCCACGGCCGCGAGCAGCGACGTATCCTTGTAAAGCAGGATAAACTCGCTGGTCAGCGTAGGCAGGACATTGCGGAACGTCTGCGGAATCATAACGTAGAGCAGCGTCTGGAAGGCATTCATGCCCAGCGAGCGCGCGGCCTCGTTTTGGCCCTTGGGGATCGACTGAATACCGGCGCGGAAGATCTCGCACAGGTAGGCGGACGAGTTCATGGCCATGACGATGACGCCCAACACATAGTCGTCCACCTTGACGCCGGCAAGCGGCAGGCCAAAGAACGCGATGTAGATCTGCAGGAACGCCGGCGTACCACGGATGATATTCACATAAATGCCGGCAAGGCAACGCAGGATGCGCGACTTGGAGATGCGCATGAGCGACAAGGCAAAGCCAAAGGGAATTGCCAGCGGAAACGCCACGAGCACGATCGAGAGCGACATGAGGAAGCCTTTGAAGACGATCGGCAGGCTCTGGACCAAAATGACCGGGTTCAGGAACAGGCGAAGGAACATGTTGGAATTCCATGCCTCGACCCACGGCTGCTCCTTAAGGTCGGCCAGGAAGTTATCGAACGCCGTCACGCCCTTAATCTCGACGGAAGGAATCTTGGAGATCTTCTTGGTCGAACCATCGGCCAAAGTGTATGCGCCGCTAAAGGCCTCATCGCCGCCCTCGACGGGGAAGGTCACGCCGTAGACCTCGACACGGAAAAAGCCGCCGGCAGGCGCCGTCTCGCCAAAGTCGATCTTGAGCGTCTGGCCGTCAGCCTTGCACGTGGGCTTCATGGGCGTACGATCCATGAGGTCCTCGCCCGAGAGCATCGTCAATCGCGTGTCATCGGTACCAAACGTCGTGCCGTCGACAAACGTCAGCGAAAGACCGCTCAGTTCCTCGTCGGCATCGGCCTGAACTTCCCAGGTGATGCGCGTCTCGGTACCGCCGACCACAGCGCTACCCGAACCGGTATTGGGTCGGGCGGTAATCTTTGCGGTCTCAAGCGCCTGGGCGGTCGTGGGCGCATATGCCCCCGCACACACCAGCGCGAGCGCCACGGCCATGACGCAGGCTAGCTTTTGGAGCAAGGCGGGCAGTGGAAAACGCTGCTCCGCGGCCCCTTTGTTCAGTCGAGACAAGGTGGCTCCTATCGTAGAAGTTGCCGGCAAAACGAGACGGAAATGCTCTCCGTCAAGAGAAGCGCAAAGGCCCTCTCCGCCAAAACGGAAAGGGCCTGCGCACAATCAAGTAGCTATTTTACTTGATGTTGTACTTAGCCATGAGGGCGTCGACGGTACCGTCGTCGGTCAGGTCCTTGATGGCCTGGTTGATGTCGTCCTTGAGCTTGGTGTTGCCCTGGTTGATGGCGATGGCGTACTCCTCGCCGGTGCTGATCTGCTTAATGCTCTGGCAGGTGTTGAACTGCTCGGCGGTCAGCTGGCTGGCAACGGAGCGGTTGGTGACTACGGCGTCGCCCTTATCGGACTGCAGGGCGCTGAAGCACTCGGTGGCATCCTTGTAGGGGACGATCTTGGCCTTGGGGAAGTTCTCCTGGGCAAAGGCCTCGGCGGTCGAGCCAGACTGGACGATGATGGTAGCGTCGGCATTGTTGAGCTTCTCGCTGTAGTTATCGGCCGTGATGTCGGTATTATCGACCTTGGTCACGATAGCTTGATCGTCCATGTAGTAGGAATCGGAGAAAGTGACTTCCTTCTCACGCTCGGGCGTGTCGGTGATAGCCGCGATGGAGACGTCGTACTTAGCGCCCGAAGCGACACCGGGTACGAGTGTGTCGAAGTCATTGTTGACGTACTCGACATCCAGGCCCAGCTTGTCGCCGATAGCCTTGATGAGCTCAAGGTCAAAGCCCTGATAATCGCCGTTGTCATCCTTGTACTCAAACGGCGCGTACTCGGCAGAGGTGCCGACGGTCAGCGTACCGTCCTTGACGAGCGCGTACTCCTTGGAGCCGTCGACCTTCTCGACCTTAGCGTCGTCAGAGCTGCTGGAACCGGCATCAGAACCAGAGGTGGCGTTGGACGAGCCGCAGCCCGTCAGTGCGAGGGCGAGCGCCATGGCGCCCGTGGCGGCAAATGCGCCAAGCTTCTTCAGCTTCATAATCAGTCTCCTTCCGGTGACCCCGTTTGATTCAGAGGTCTGCAAAAACTGATGGCTATTATGCACCCGCTTGGGAGAATCTGCAATTAGAAAACTGATTGAAACAAACCCATAACGTGAATGGAACACTCCACTTTGTGACAGTCATTACTGCTGTAACGACCTTAACAGTTTGATTTCAGCCGCATAACCTGCAAGTTCGTTCGGTGTCTCCAAAATGAATGGCAATGCGCGCAAGCGGCTATTCGATACAATATTCTGCATAACCTGCATACCGCCGCCAAACTCTTCACTACCCAGATAGCCCTTACCGATGCATTCGTGGCGGTCCTTATGGGCGCCGCAGGGGTTCTTCGAATCGTTGATGTGTACGGCATGCAAGCGGTCGATACCCACCACGCGGTCGAACTCGTCGAGTACGCCGTCCAGATCATGGATGATGTCGTAGCCGGCATCGCTCACATGGCAGGTGTCCAGACACACGCCCAGCTTGTCCGATAGCTCTGGACGCCTGGCGGCAGCACCGTCGATAATGCGCGCCAGCTCTTCAAAGCTGCGGCCCACCTCGGTACCCTTTCCCGCCATGGTCTCGAGCAGCACCGTCGTCTGCTGCCCCTCAAACATCACCTGGCACAGGGTGTCGACGATCATCTGAATACCGGCGTCGGGGCCCTGCCCCACATGCGCACCGGGATGGAAATTGTAGTAGTTGCCGGGCAGCGCCTCCATGCGCCGCAGGTCCTCTGCCATGGCCTCCAGGGCAAACTCGCGCGCCCGCTCTTTGGCCGAGCAGGGGTTATAGGTATACGGGGCATGAGCCACGAGCGGGCCAAAGTCGTTTTGCTCCATAAGCTCGCGCAGGGCCGCCACGTCATACATGTCAAGATCTTTCGCCTTGCCGCCGCGCGGGTTGCGCGTAAAGAATGCAAAGGTATTGGCGCCAATGGATAGCGCCGTCTCCCCCATCGCCCGATAGCCCTTCGTCGTCGAAAGATGGCACCCAATCGTCAGCATCTCCAGCTCCCCCTCATCAGTTGCGGTGAAATACGGTCTATTGGTGCCTTATTTTGGCGCAAATAGACCGTATTCCACCGCAACTTATAAAAGGGGCATCAGAGATGCTGGCCACCAAGCACCACGGTCGCCGGCGTCATGATCCCCTACGTGCCAGCGCCAAGTCCTAGAGGGCTAGACGGATTGCATCGATAATACGCGCGCAGCGCTGTGTGGCGGCAAGGGACATAACGGGACTCTCGAGTTTCCCCGCCCGGATGAGCTGGGTCGCATGCTGGATTTCGCCGTAGAAATCATCGACCTCAAACGGGGCATTTATTTCGAGCATTCGTCCATCGGAGCACTTCACATGGGCGAGCTCGGGGCGATGGAGACGCTCGATTTCCAACGAGCCCCGCTCACAGGCAATCGTTAAGCGGCTTTCATATGCTGCTTTGCCGTCGCACGCCATATGAATGGGTATACCGCCGACACTCATATGGATCTCATCGACCCAATCCACGCGGCCGCCCGATACGTCACGCCAGCGAACTTCACGAGACGAAACCTCGCACGCGCCCGCGAGTAAATCCTCAAACCAACCGACCGCATAGCAGCCCATGTCATATAGACAGCCGCCCTGCAACGGATCAAGCAGATAGCCCGAAGGAGACTCGCCGTAATCGAGCTTTTGCACGCTTTCAATCGAGACAATACGGCCAAGCTCACCCGACGCAAGCAAGTCCTTCACGCGAGTGCGCATCGGGCAAAACCGATTCTTCATCGCCTCCATAAACAGCACGCCGCGCTCGCGAGAGGCGGAGGCAATCGAGAGAGCCTCTTCCTCACTCAAAACGGCCGGCTTTTCGCACAGCACGGCCTTTCCGGCGCACAGTGCGCGACAGGCCCAACGCGTATGCATGCCATGCGGAAGAGCCAAGTAGATTGCGTCGACATCGGGGTCGGCAATCAGCGCATCATAAGCCGCATCGCCGCTATCGTCAGCCGTGGCATAACTGTGCGCGGCATCAATCGAAAACGCCCTGCAAAACTCCTCAACATGCGAAGGAGTGCGACCGGCGGCAGCCACAAGCCGTGCCCCGTCCACCTCCTTGAGCGACGCTGCAAATCGATGCGAAATGTTCCCAGCGCCCAAAACGCCCCAACGAACCTCACGCAAATCATCACATGAATCCCGATGGCCCACGACAGCCCCCTTCAGTTGCGGTGGAATAGTTCCTGTTTTGCCCCTATTCTGCCGCAAACAGGAACTATTCCACCGCAAGTTATAAAAGGGGCATCAGGAGCGCGTTTTGCAAAAGGCTTTAAGCGCAGCCGTTACGGGGCCAGGCTGGAAACGTCGGCGCACATCGTCGAGACGCTCGGGAATATCGATGTGCTGCGGACAGTGCCGCGCGCATTTGCCGCATTTGATGCAATTGCTCACCAACTTGGGCTCGCTTGTACGCACCGCGCTCGCCGTAAAGTATTGAGACAGCCCCGTAAACCAACTATGCGCGTAGCTCGCGTTGTAGGCGCCAAAGCAGCCGGGAATATTGATACCCTTGGGGCACGGCATGCAGTAGCCGCACCCCGTACAGGGCACGCGATTCGATTTCTCAAACTCTCCCAGCACACGTGCGATGGTATCGAGCTGAGTAGCTGTCATCGAATCCGGCAGTGCGCGATCCGCCAATGCCGCGTTCTCGTCCACCTGCGCGGTATCGGTCATACCCGATAGCAGCATCGTGACCTGAGGATGATTCCACACCCACGAAAGGCCCCAAGCAGCCGGCGTCTTCAGGTACGGATCGCGTACGTCATCGAACACGGCGCGGGCCCGCGGAGGTAGCTTGCCCGCCAGGCGTCCACCCAAAAGCGGCTCCATCACAAACACCGCGAGCCCGCGCTCGGCGGCTGCCATGAGTCCCGCCGTTCCCGCTTGGTAGCGCTCTCCAGCGTAGTTGTACTGGATCTGGCAAAAGTCCCAGTCATACGCGTCAAGCATCGTGAGGAAGTCCGCCGCACTGCCGTGGTACGAAAAACCTATCTGGCGAATACGCCCCGCCGCCTTTTGGTGCGCAATCCAGTCCTCGATACCCAACGCTACCACGCGCTCCCACTGCGCGGGCGAGGTGATGTTGTGCATAAGGTAATAGTCGATATGGTCAGTCCGCAAACGGCGCAGCTGCTCGTCGAAGAACCGATCGAAATCCTCCGCACATTTGCACGAAGCGTGCGGCAACTTGGTCGCAAGCAAAATCTGGTCGCGCAGCCCCAGGCGCTCAAGCGAAGCTCCCACACAAGCTTCGTTACCGGGGTAGAGATAGGCCGTGTCCAGATAGGCTATTCCTTGCTCCACCGCACGGGAAATGATGGCATCGGCCGTCTTCGCATCGGGGTGTCCCGGCGCACCGGGAAACCTCATGCAGCCCAGTCCCAGCACCGAGATACGGTTGCCGCTTTTGGGGTCAACACGATATTGCACTGCCCCTCCTCTCCCCTCGAAGCTCTAATGAGGCGAAACACAACGGCCACGCCATCAAAACACATTGGAATCGCAATCGAGAACGTATCGTAACGTAGCAGCAATCGAGCCATCACGACACCGCTTTAACATCAGCAAAAAGCCCGATGAAAGGAGGCGAACGGACCACGCGTGAGGACGCCTATCCCTACCCCGGCGAACAATACATCCTCTCGGTCGACCGTTACCAGATCGAGGTCATGGACCATCTGGACGAGCTTCCCGCCACGGGTGCCGTCATCTTCTGTACCTTCCCCAAGGTGCGCGATGGCGTTGGATATCCCGCACGCGTTTTCGCGGTCTGCCCTGCAGTGTAGCGTCCAGGCAAACATTTCTTTTTATAACTGCCGCCCCACGCGCTTACCAAACGCCCCGGCGACATACAATCCATCAGGCGCCCCTTACGCGGGCGCCTTTTATATGGGGAGATGATTCGCATGCAGATCAACAAGGTCGCCTTTATCGGCAAGGGCGGCGTCGGCCTGCTCTACGGCAGCATGATCGCCAGGGCGCTCGGCAGCGACGCCGTCGAATACGTTATGGATGACGCACGTTTTGAGCGTCACGCGGGCGATGCGCTCACCGTCAACGGCGAGCCCTGTGTGCTCAAGTCCGTCCGCGCCAGCGAGGTAACGCCCGCCGATCTGGCCATCCTTACAGTCAAGACGACTGGACTCGATGTGGCACTCAAGACTATGGAGCGCGTCGTGGGGCCCGATACGCTCATCGCCTCGCTGTGCAACGGCATTACGAGCGAGCAAAAGATTGCCGAGCGCTTTGGCTGGAAGCGCACCGTCCTGGGTATCTGCCAGGGCATGGACGCCGTATTCCTCGACGGCGCGCTCACCTTTACCAATGCGGGCGAGATTCGCTTTGGCGCGGCAGCGGGCACCGAGCCCGCAACCGTCACCGCCATCGACGAGCTCTACACGCGCTGCGGCATCGCCCATACCGTCGAGAGCGACATTGCGCACCGCATGTGGGCCAAACTCATGCTCAACGACGGCATCAACCAGACCTGTATGGCCTACGGCGGGACCTACGGAAGCGCCACGGAGCCGGGCTCCGAGCAGCGTCGCTGCTTTGTTTCCGCCATGCGCGAGACGCTTGCGGTCGCCAACGCCGAGGGCGTTGAGCTGACCGAGGCAGACCTGACGCAGATGGTGCACCTCATCGAGGGAATCGACCCCGCCGGTATGCCCTCGATGGCGCAGGACCGCATCGCACAACGAAAAACCGAAGTTGAGGAGTTCGCGGGCACCATCTGCCGTCTGGCGGCCAAGCACGATATCCAGGCACCGCAGAACGAATGGCTCTATCAGCGCATTCGCGATATCGAGGTAAGCTGGTAGCGCCAACGCGCCGCATTCAACAGCCTTAACAGCAAAGCCGCCGCAAGGGAACCTTTCCCCCTGCGGCGGCTTTCATCTTCGTCTATGACCGGCAGCAACCTCACAACAGTTAGCGTTGCGACTCAGGCACCTCGTCCTCGCCATCGCGGCAAAGAACTACACCCGCACTTCCCAGCAGCGCAGCCGCGATCAACGCACCGACCACGATAGAGACAGCCCCACAAGACCCCTGCATACCCGCGACGAGCGCGGCCGTAGGACCAAGGCAACCAAGCGTCAATGCAACGGCGGCAACGGCGATATCTCGAGCGTTCACAAGACCACTTCCTCCACGAGAAAGACTTTGCTTCTCGTGACTTAGTGTGCCCCGCGCCCATATGCGCGGCGTACTGCCACGGTAAGCGCTCTGTTAACTCAAACGCATACATAGAACGGGCGTCCTTACGTTGCCCTAAAGCTCGGTAAAGACGCCCGTCCGCCAAATATCCGTGATGCAGAAAAATTACCAGCCAGTGTAGTAATCGGTGGTTCCGGCAGCGCAGCCGGAGTCATAGACCTTGCACTCGCCCTTGGACCCGGTAAACGTGGAGCCCTGGGCCTTATCGCCCGCGGCAACGACGTAGTAGCCATCGGAATCGCGCCAAAAGCCCTCGGCGTCCTGCGTCCATTCGCCCGTGCGGTGGTGATACAACACGTTGCTGCTGTAATAAGTCTCGCGGCGGCCGTTATAGTTATTGACGCCGCTCGAGCGCGTCAGGCCCGAGCCGTTCGCGTAATACGCAGCAGACGCGTAAGACGAGCCGGAGCCGGCGTTGTAATACGAAGCCTGAACGGCCTCAGCGGCCTCGGCTTCGGCTGCGGCAGCCTCGAGCGCCTCGCGCTTGGCATCCTCTAGCGTAGAGCGAAGCTCGTCGAGCTCGGTCGACTTGGCGTCGACCTCCCCCATCGTCAACAGGCTACTCGCGCCGTCGATGCAGCCCTGCAACACAGCGCGCTCGTCATCGGTAGCATAGTCGCCATACATATTCATAATGATCTGAGCGCGCATCTCCAGGGAATCGCGCTTCGCCCCCATCGAGGCGTTCCACTCCTGCATAGAGCCATAACCGTCACCGCGGTAGTCGACGGGCTGCACCAGCGTCGCCTCGGACGGCGTAGATCCGACCGTATCGGATAGTGTTGCCGCGTGGGCATCAGTTGCGCCGACGCCCGCCAAAAGTGCCACGGTCAGAGCGGCGGAAAGGGCGGCGGCTTTCGGTTTTCGTGAATCGATCCTCATGTAGCTGGAAACCTCCGTAGTGTGTTTTTGCTGCGTTTGGGCTGCGTGTGATTCGATCGCGCTGCATAGTACCCCGAGCAAATCGCGACCTGCGGTTTTACTCAAAAGGCGCACGTCAATTGCGTAAAACTCACATCCTCTCAACAGGAGTTTTCCACAACTCGAATGCATAAAGCGTGTCAAAAACCCTGTTTTTGCGCCCTCTCTATGCAAAAAAGGCGCCTGTGCAACTATTGTTCGCACAGGCGCCTTGAGCAGGCATTTTATGCAGTTATACCTATCGAGTCGCAAGGGGTCCTTGCACAAGTCGCCTTACTCGTCCAGCGCGGCGAAAGCCTGCTTCAGATCCCAAATGATATCCTCGGCGTTCTCGGTACCGATGGAAAGACGGATCGTGGAGGGCGTGATGTTCTGCTCGGCGAGCTCCTCGGCAGAGAGCTGGGAGTGCGTGGTGGTAGCCGGGTGCACGACGAGCGACTTGACGTCGGCCACGTTGGCGAGCAGCGAGAACACCTGCAGATGATCAATGAACTTCCAAGCTGCCTCCTGGCCACCCTTAATCTCAAAGGTAAAGATCGAGGCACCGCCGTTGGGGAAGTACTTCTGATAGAGCTCGTGATCGGGGTGCTCAGGCAGGCTCGGGTGATTCACCTTGGCAACATGGCTGTCACCAGCCAGGAACTCAACGACCTTCTTGGTGTTCTCGACATGACGGTCAACGCGCAGCGACAGAGTCTCGGTGCCCTGGAGCAGGACCCAGGCGTTGAACGGGCTGATGCAGGCGCCCTCGTCACGCAGCAGGATGGCGCGGACATAGGTTGCGAAGGCGGCGGGACCGGCAGCCTCGGCAAACGAGACGCCATGGTAGGAGGGGTTGGGCTCGGCGATCTGCGCATACTTGCCGCTCGCCTTCCAATCGAAGTTACCGCCGTCGACGATCACACCGCCCAGCGAGGTGCCGTGGCCGCCGATGAACTTGGTTGCGGAGTGGACGACGATGTTGGCACCATGCTCCAGCGGACGGAACAGATACGGGGTGCCGAAGGTGTTGTCGACGACAACCGGTAAACCGTGCTTCTTGGCGATCTCGGAGATGGCGTCGATATTGGGGATGTCGGAGTTGGGGTTGCCGAGCGTCTCGAGGTAGATGACCGTGGTGTTGTCCTTGATGGCGCCCTCGACCTCGTCCAGGTTGTGGGCATCGACGAAGGTGGTCTCGACGCCAAACTGGGAGAGCGTATGCTCCAGCAGGTTGTAGGAGCCACCGTAGATGGTCTTCTGAGCCACCACATGGTCGCCGGCCTGAGCGAGCGCCTGCAGGGTATAGGTGATGGCGGCGGCACCAGAGGCGACGGCAAGACCTGCCACGCCACCCTCAAGCGCGGCGATGCGGTCCTCGAAGACGCCCTGGGTGGAGTTGGTCAGACGGCCGTAGATGTTACCGGCGTCGGCAAGACCAAAGCGGTCGGCGGCGTGCTGGGAGTTGCGGAACACATAGCTCGTGGTCTGGTAGATAGGCACAGCACGGGAGTCGGATGCAGGATCGGCGCTCTCCTGGCCAACGTGCAGCTGCAGGGTATCGAAACCAAAGGTGTGCTCGGGGTTGTTGATGAACTGGCTCATGATGATCTCCTTGATCGAACAAAAGTTAATAAATTAGAGAGAAGTAAGTCGCTGTCTCCTGATCACGCCGACGGGCGCAAACAGGAGCCCGGCATTCGTCTTGGTAAGCAATTCATATGCGGGCCTCCTTTCGCATCCCGGTTCCGTGGTTGGCTTAATTACCTACCGCCTTTGTGTGTTTTGAATAGTACAAGCATTGTTTCCCTCGGTCAATCACTTAAAAGCGCTAACCTGTTATCGGTTTTATAGATAACACTCGAAAGGATGGCGCCGATGACCCTCCAGCAGCTTCGTTTCCTGATCGCCGTAGCAGAGTCCGGCTCAATCAATGCCGCAGCCCAGCGCCTCTATACCGCTCAGTCCAATATCTCCAACGCCGTCAAAAGCCTGGAACAGGAGCTCCACCTGGAGATCTTTACGCGCTCCAGCCGCGGCGTCACGCTCACCAACGACGGCACCGAGCTTTTGGGCTATGCGCGCCAGGTCGTAGAGCAGGCCGACATGCTCGAGGCGCGCTACGAGGACGGCGGCACCCCGCAAGCCCGCCTCGCCATCTCCGCCCAGCACTACGCCTTTTCGGTCGAGGCCTTTGTCAACGTGGTCGAGCGCTGCCGCGACAGCAAGTTCGAGTTCATCATGCGCGAGACCACCACATCGCAGATCATCGATGACGTCCGCGCATTTCGCAGCGATATCGGCATTCTGTATCTGGATGACTTTAACGCCCGCGTTCTGCAGAAGGCCTTCGCCGATGCCCGCGCAAGCTTCCATCCCCTCTTCGACGCGACGGTCCACGTCTTCGTTAGCGAGCGCCACCCGCTTGCCCGCCGCCCGCAGCTGTCCCTTGCCGACCTCACGCCCTATACGCGCTACAGCTTTGAGCAGGGAACCTCGAACTCCTTCTATTACGCCGAGGAACCTTTTAGCTATATCCCTTGCGATCGCAACATACGAATCTCGGACCGCGGAACACTTACTAACTTACTTATCACGTCGAACGGCTACACCCTGTCGACCGGTGTCCTCTCCAATGAAATGCAATGGGGTATGGCATCGATCCCGTTAGCAGACGCCCCAACGATGCACGTAGGCTATATCATGCACAACGAGCGCAAGCCCTCTTCCCTCTTGCAGCAATACCTCGACGAGCTCAACCGCATCATCCATGCCAACTAACCGTCGGAAGACGGGGTAGAAATCGTAGATTGCTAGCCCCCGGCGGGCATGGCGCTACAATGGTCACTCACACGAAACGTACCCAACGAAAGGAAGCCCGTGAAGGTCATCATCTATACCGACGGCTCGGCCCGATCAAATCCGGGACGCGGCGGCTACGGCGCCGTACTCAAATACACCAACCCCGCCGGCAAGACCTTCACCTCCGAGCTTTCACGCGGCTACGCCAAGACCACCAACAACCGCATGGAACTCATGGCGGTCATCGTGGCGCTCGAGGCGCTCAACCGCCCCTGCGAGGTCGAGGTCCATTCCGATTCACAGTACGTCGTCAACGCTTTCAATAAACACTGGATCGACGGCTGGAAAAAGCGCGGGTGGAAAACTGCCAACAAGCAGCCCGTTAAGAACCGTGACCTGTGGGAGCGCCTGCTTGCCGCAAAGAGCAAGCATAAGGTGGAGTTCATCTGGGTTAAGGGCCACGCCGGCCACGAGCTCAACGAGCGCTGCGATGAGCTCGCCACCACGGCGGCCGACGGATCCAACCTCGATATCGACACCGGCTTTAACGAGAGCGACCTGTAATAGCGTTTTCGCGCAGCTTTATATCCCCACGCGCTACACTCATCCTGTAGACCAAACAACGCAAGGGGGACGTATGCTGCGCATCGCGACCATCGGCACATCCATGATTACCGACGACTTTATCCAGGTCGTCAACGCCAACGACCAAGCCGCGTTTGTGGGCACGCTCTCGCGCGATGCCGAGCGCGGCGCCGCCTTTACCGCCGAACACGGCGGCGAGCGTAACTTCACCGCACTTGACGAGCTTGCGTCCGCCGTCGACGTCGACGCCGTCTATATCGGCAGCCCTAACGCACTTCACTACGAGCAGGCCCTTGCCTGTATCGCCGGTGGCAAGCATGTCATCGTCGAGAAACCCTTCTGCGCCACCGAAGCGCAGGCGCTGGAAGTCTTCCGCGCTGCCGAGGCAGCAGGTGTCGTGGCCCTCGAGGCCATGCGCCCGCTCCATGACCCCGCTTTCCACGCCGTCGAGGACGCCCTGGGCGAGATTGCGCCCATTCGTCGCGCCTCACTGCGCTTTGGCAAGTATTCTTCGCGCTACAACGAGGTTCTCGCGGGGCGCGCCACCAATATCTTCGACTGCCACATGGCCTCGGGCTCCCTCATGGACATTGGCGTCTACACCGTCGAGCCCATGGTCGAAATCTTCGGCATGCCCTCCGGTCTTACGAGCATGACTACCCTGCTCGATCCCACCACGCGACAGCTCACGCACGGCCCCATCGACGGCTGCGGTTCCATCCTCGCCAGCTATGGCGGAGGCCGCATCTCCGTCGAGCTCGCGCACTCCAAAATTACGAATGACCTGCTGCCCTCGCAGATCGAAGGCGAGCGTGGCACTATCCAGATCGACCATCTGTCCACGCCCCGCAACGTCCGCATCGACTATCGCGGCGATGTCGTACGCGGCTCAGCGACCGAGGCACCGCGCGAACAGGGCGAGAACGGCCGCGTGCTCGACCTGCCCAAATCGAGCAACACTATGGAATACGAACTCACAGACTTTATCACCGCCATCGATGGCATCGATAACGTTAAGGAAGAGATTTGGGAGACCCCGGCGGGACGCCACGAGCTTGGCCACTACCGCGATGTCACGCTCGTCTCGCTGCGCATCATGGATGCCGTGCGCCAGCAGGCCGGCATAACCTTCCCGGCCGACGCAGGCAAGCAGGCATAGCGATGGGTCTCTTCGATACGTTCTTCTCCAGCGTCACCGGCGGCAGTCGAGAACCCCAAAAACCATCAAACGTAGAGCTCGAGCTGCGCCGTAGGCTCACCGTGCTCGCAAGCGACGAGGCCACTCAAGACGCCCCGCAGCGCTATTTCCTGCGGTGGGAGGGACAGGTCCAGGGCGTCGGTTTCCGCTTCACCAACACCAACCTCGCGCAGGCACGCGCACTCACCGGCTGGGTGCGTAACATGGAAGACGGCTCAGTCGAGATGGAGATACAGGGAGCTCCGGCAAGCATCCTATCTCATCTCGAGGCGCTTCATGCCTCCTACGAGCGCATGGGAACGCGTTTTCGCCTCGTAGACGCCCAGGTCCGAACCCCACTTGCCAATGAAGACGGTTTCAGTCCTCATTATTAGTATTGTGTGCTAAATACGGTATCATTTACCTACGACCGTTAATAGAAAAGAGGCGAGGCGCATGGCGGTGCAAAGAAGGAATACCAGGCAGCGAAAGCTGGTTCTTGACGCCGTGCGCCAAAGCTATAACCATCCCACCGCCGACGAAATCTACAACGTCGTGCGGACGCAGGATGACAAAATCAGCCGCGGTACGGTCTACCGCAATCTCAATCTCTTGGCCGACGCCGGCGAGATCCTCTCCATCAAGACGCCGGGCGGCAGCCGCTTCGATCGCACCATCGAGCCGCATGCGCATATCATCTGCACCTCGTGCAGCCGCGTCATCGACGTACCGCTCCCCTTCGATGCCCAGCTCGACGCCAAGGCGTCCGAGCAAATCGGCTGGCACGTCACGTCGCACTACACCATCTTCGAGGGTCTCTGCCCCGACTGCCGGTAGATGTTTGGGACATGCCTTAAAATCCACCTTTCCGCACTTTGCAGCAAAAAGTAGATTTCTAGACACGTCCCAGATATCTACTCGGCGAGCAGACGACGTAGCTCTTCTTCGACCGTGCGCACGTAGCGGACGCGGTCGTTGATGCCGCGCATGGTGGGGTTGCAGCTCTCCATCAGATAGGGATGGCCCACGGCGTTGAGCATGTCGCGATCGTTCTCATTGTCGCCAAACGCCATCATCTCATCGGGCGAAATCCCCAGGGCACGACCGTAATCGGCAAGCGCGGAGCCCTTGCCCGAACCGAAACCGATAAAGTCCGTCCATTCGGTTCCCGACGTCATCACATCGACACGGTCGCTAAAGAGGCGCTCGAAATACTCCAGGGCCGCCGGCTGCTCCACCTCGGGCGTCTGGAAGGCAATCTTAATGACGTCCTCGTCGATGTCCTCGGGACGATCGACCACCGCCACATCGCAGTGGACCTCATAGCGCAAATGGTCGACGAACGCATCGTTGCCGCTCATGGTGTAGAGGTGCCCCTCACACGAAAGGGTCACGTCGGCATGGGGATACGCAACCACGGTATTCGCGATATCCATAGCAAGGCTACGCTCCATGGAACGCTTGACAACGGCACGCCCCTCGCTCATCACCAGGGCTCCGTTTTCGCATACATAGGCGAGCTCATCGGCCACCGGGGAAAACAGGTAGCGCAAGCTCGCATATTGACGGCCGCTCGCCGGCATAAACACGATACCGCGACGATGCAGCTCATCGATAAGTTCAAAGGCCTCGGAACGCGGCTCGCGCTCCCCCGGATGCAGCAACGTGCCGTCCAAATCGCATGCAATCAGCTTGATTCCCTCAAGACCCATATGCTTTCCCCCAAAGCACCTCATCAACAGTAAGACGGACTTTGAATAGTTGCCTCTCAAAGTACGTCTTACTCATACGCACGTTAACCGCGCGCCTTCTTTACGATCGTAAAGTCGGGAGCCATACTCACGACGACATCCGCCGCGCTCGATGCAAAGCGTCGGCTGGCATCGAGCTCGCGTGTGACCACCGAGAGCCGAACACCCTCGACACCCCGGAGTATGCGGCCCAAAACAGGCTGCACCGGCGTATACATGCGCACGGTATGCTCGTCCGAGTCGCCTTGGAAGAGCGGCGCATGCATGTTGCCAATCTCCCAGCACGCATGCGCGAGTGCAATCGGATCCATGCGGTCGACTTCGACCAAATAAACCTCGGCGCTGCGCAGGCGCACGACAACCGCCACGGGCACCACGCCCGAACGGTCAATGGCGAGCACGTCGCCATCGGCAAGACGACCGCCGTCGGCAGTATCCAGCCGAACACCGATCGTGCGCCCCAGCTCCGTTACGCCCGCAAATGTGCGGGCATCGGCCTGGTCCCAATCGAGCAATAGCTCGTCAACTTCAAAGACGCCGCCCAACTTCCGGCGAAGCAGGAGTTCATAGGACGGATCGTTGAGATTTCCCAAGCATGTCGTCGAAACCAAGCGTTCAGGCATACTCTAGCCCTCGACCTCGACGAGCTCGATATCAAAGTTGAGGTCCTTGCCGGCCAACTCGTGGTTGGCGTCGAGCGTCACGGCCTCGGGCGTCACGTCGATGACAACGGCGGGGACGGGCATGCCGCTCGGCGTGGACAGGAAAAGCTTCATGCCCTTCTCGATCTGCTCGATGTTGGGAACCTGTTCGGCCGGGAAGGTCAGGACCATCTCGGGATTGTGCTCGCCGTAGGCATCGGCAGCAGGAATGTGCACGGTCTTCTTCTCGCCCACCTGCATGTCGACAACAGCGGCGTCGAAGCCCTTGATCATCTGACCGGCGCCGCAGGTGAACTCCAGCGGCTCGCCGCGATCGTAGGAGCTATCGAACTGCGTGCCGTCGTCGAGCGTGCCGCGATAATGGGTCTTGACCTTCTTGCCCTGGTTGGACATGGTAACCTCCGTAATAAGGGCGGCGCACAACGCGGGCCGCCATGAACATATGGCGCTAACTATACCCTAGTCATACAATTCAATGACAGTTTGCAAAGAAACGCTGCATCCGGAGGAACCATGGCATATCCCGTATTTGACCTACATTGCGACACCGCCGACCGCATCGGCTGGGCCACGCTAGATCTCGACCTGCGCTTTACCGCCGGCACCGACGGTTATTTCCCCGGCGACGAAACGCATCCGCAAGATTTCGACCTCATCGAGGGCAACGCCTGCGCCATCTCGCTCGCAAAGATCGGCAACACGCCGTGGGCACAGTGCTTCGCCACGTTTGTCCCCGACGAGATTCCCACCGCCCACGCCGCGCGCTTCCAGGCGCAAATCATGGCGCATATGAGCGGCCAGGCAATGCTCAACCACGACCGCATGGTCAACGTACGCAGCGCCGCAGACATTCGCCCCGCGCTCAAGGACGGTAAGGTCGCTTGCATCCACACCATCGAAAACGCCACGTTCTTTGCCGAGGACCCCGCGCTGATCGAGGTGCTCAAGAGCTTGGGCGTGCTTATGTCGTCACTCAGCTGGAACGCGCAGGGGCCGCTCGCGAGCGGGCACGATACCCACGCCGGCCTCACCGCCGCCGGCATCGAGGCACTTACGCAGATGGAGCACGCCGGCATGGTACTCGACGTCTCCCACCTCAACGATGAGTGCTTTGACGAGGTTGTCGCCCACGCCACGCGCCCCTTCGTCGCCAGCCACTCCAACTCCCGTGCGGTTTGCGGCGTCAAGCGCAACCTTACCGACGACCAGTTCCGCACCATTCGCGACATGGGCGGCATCGTCGGCCTCAACTACTGCAGCGAGTTCCTATCCAACGACGCAACCGACAAGACCGCCGCAGACGTCACCTTCGACCAGCTTGCGGCACATATCGAGCACTGGCTCGACCTGGGCGGCGAGGACGCCATCGCGCTCGGCGGCGACTGGGACGGTGCCACGGTGCCCGCCTTCCTCTCCGATGCCAGCAAGATGCCCGAATTCCAGAACATGCTCTCCAAGCACTTTGGCAAGACCGTGATGCAGAAGCTCTGCAGCGACAACGCGCTTGCCTTCTTTGAGCGTTATTAATTTCACATCCCTTGAACGGGCCGGCATGCCGAACGGTCGACATGCCGGCCCATCCCCAATCTGAAGGACCGCTTTTGACGCAGCAATTTACGTTTTTCCTACCCCGACCGGATGGCACGTCCTTGCCCGTCGTCGTTACCAAAAAGCGCGTCAAGAACTTCAACCTACGCATCACATCGAGCGGCGAGGTCCACGCTAGCGCACCGATCGGCGCCAGCCGCGAGCGTATCGAAGCGTTTGTGAAGCGCAACAGCGCCTGGATTATCAGCCGACTTGCCCAGCGCGAGCAACGTCAGGCGACGGCGAGAGAGCCGCTCAGTCCCTCGTCCATCATTGCGCTTTGGGGCAAGCCCATCAGGGTACAGGATGCACTCGATCACAACTTTGCATCACCCGCACCGCGACCCAAACAGGCCACCTTCGCAAGTTTTATGGGTACCGACGAATCGGACGTAGGCCCACGGGCCAAGCGGCACGCAATCCTCGACGGTCTAACGTCCGATGAGCTCCAAGCCCACATCGACCAGCTTTATACGACCGAGGTCACCGCAGTGCTACGCGACATCGTGCACGCGTACGAAATCGCAATGGGCGTCACCGTGGCCCGCATTTCCGTACGCAGCATGAAAACGCGTTGGGGCTCATGCACACCTAAATCCGGCGCTATTCGCATCGCGCGCGAGCTCGCCGCCTACCCCGTCGAATGCCTCGACATGGTTGTCGCCCACGAGCTCGTCCACTTGCTCGAGCCAAGCCACAATCAGCGGTTTCACGCCCTGCTCGACACGTACTGCCCCAACAATAGAGCGCTGTCGCAGCGGCTCAAGCAGCCACCCATAGAGACGTATTAGAACCGGTTAGCGCACACGCTCGATCTCGACGCCACAGCTTGCCAAGGGCAGGCCAACAGGAGCCCACGGCTTATCGAGCTTTATGCGCACACCAAGCAGCGAGGGATAGCGGCGCAGCAGCATCTGGGCCACACCCTCGGCTGCCGCCTCGATGAGTTTAAACGTATGCTCGCGCAGATAGCCGTCGACATCGTGGCACACCGAGCCATAGTCAATCGAGGCGTCCAGGTTATCGTGCTCCCCCGCCGCGCGCAGGTCGGCATAGAGCACCAGAGAAACGACGAACTTCTGACCCAGCGCGTTCTCCTCGGGATACACACCGTGGTTGGCAAAAACCTCAAGGCCGTCAATGACAATACGATCGGCATGGCGCAAATCGTCATAGCTCACGTGGGGCACCGCCGTTGCGGTGGATATTTCGCCCCTTCCACGGCGGGCGAGCTCGGCGCCTTCAGTCTTGGTTGCATTCTCGGGCAGTTTCTTGTTGCTCATCGCGATCGTCTCCTTCGTTTAGAACCCCGACCGCGCAAACTAACTACACGCGAATCGACAGGTTCTTTTTATCATCGCTCCAGTTGCAAGCATTGCGCGCGGGGCATGCAAAGCAGGCGCGAGACGCTTTGTCGGCTGCATAGAGCAAACGCTCAAGCGGTTGGCTGTTCACGCGCAGCTTGCGATGGCCCAGAATGGCCGTCTTAATGGCTGCAGCATCGGCCGGCTCAAACGCCACTTCATCGGGCATGCCGCCGAGAATCACATCAGCGACGCGCTCGCTTGCAACATCATGGGATATACCCGATTCGTACTGTTCATCTTTGCCGATATCGTGAAGAAGTGCCGTGGCGTAGATGACCTCGCGGTCAAATTCGAGCTCTTCCTCGAGATTCTTGATCCACATAATGCGAGCGACATCGAGCAGATGGTCGATACCGTGGCGGCAGAAGATGCGCCCCGATTCCAACTGTGCAATGTTGCCCAGGTGCCGCCGGAACAGGCCGTTGGCACAAATGTAATCGATACGAGGCATGGCACCAAAAGGCGCTAGGCCCGAAGCCATAAAACCGCGACGCGGCGTTCCCTCATCGGTCTTCGATGCAAAGTCGTTAACGGCTCTCATGGTTAGCGGCCCAGCATCCTAAAGAATCGCTCCTCGAGCGCCGAATCGGTCTCAAAGACGCCGCGGCGAGCGAGCGTCACGGTCTTGGTGCCGGGCTTTTGCACGCCGCGCATCGTCATGCACATATGCTCAGCCTCCATGAGCACAATCGCTCCCTGGGGAGCGAGATAATCCATGAGAGCGTCGGCAACCTGTGCACACAGCTGCTCCTGCAGCTGCAGACGACGGGCATAAACCTCAACCGTGCGGGCGAGCTTGGAAAGCCCAGCCACTCGACCGTTGGGGATATAGCCAATGGCGGCTTTGCCATAAAACGGCAGCAGATGATGTTCACACAGCGAGTAGAACGTGATGTCGCGCTCGATAACCAAATCGTTCGAAGCGACGGCAAAGGTTTTGGACAGGTGCTCCTCGGCACTCTGGTCCATACCGCCGGCGATCTCGCCATACATACGGGCAACGCGCGCCGGCGTCTCCAGCAGGCCCTCACGAGTTGGGTCCTCGCCTATGCCCTCAAGCAACAACTTAATGGCGGCCTCGACTTTTTCCTGATCGACCATCTGGGCCTCACTTTTCCGATTTCACGTTCGCGCTATGGTACCACGCCCTCCGGCATCGACCACAAGCTACATAGTATGGGTCGAATAGACCGGATCATCACGCCAAAGTTCAACCGCATCACAAAGCGCAACGCCCTCGCGCTCAGCACGGGCGCGCGTAGCGTTCATATCGATCACGCGCTGATTGCTCGAGCCCCTAAAGCGCAACGAGATATCGTACAGGTCCTGAACAAACGGGCCGTCCACCAACATATCAAGACAGGTAAGGATACGGTCCGTCACCTCGGTATGATGACGACCGCCCGGCATAAGCTCCTCGAGTACGTCGCCAGTAAAGCACCAAATGGTCTTGCCCGACCCCACAGGATAGGCCGCACGCACGCGTTCGATAAAGTCAACGAGCCCCGCCTGATTCTCGGGTTCCATGGGCTCCCCGCCCAGAATCGTCAGGCCATCAATAAAGGGATGATCGAGGCTCTCGATAATCTTGTCCTCGACGGCGCGATCGAACGGCTCGCCCGCGGCAAAGTCCCACGCGACGGAGTTAAAACAATTCTTGCACCCACGACGGCACCCACTCACAAACAGAGAAGTACGAACACCTTCCCCATCAGCAATGTCGAAATACTTAATGTTCGCGTAGTTCATAGGTAACTCTCCCGGGAGGCCGGGACATATCATCCCGTCCTCAAACATTCTCGGCCTTCGGCCTGCGAAACTGCGGGCGGGACGATATGCCCCGGCCTCATGCAAAGGGCAACTCAATGAACGAAGCGAACATCGAGTATAGGGTTCGAGGTCCAATAAAAACTGGGTTGCGGCTCAACCGCCATCGCAAGTAAATCGCAGCTGCAGCTCGAATTATTTCCGCTAAGAACTTCGAGGGGTGAGCAGACCGCATGCTGCATCTCAGCTACATCAACTTGGCTGCCCCGTAGCGAGGCCCCGGACCTTTGCTCGATATGAGTTCCGCACGAACAGGAGGCGCCAGTGGCGCCTCCGTCGTGAGCCAGGACTGTCCGAAATAGCGAGTAGAGGTCCGGGGCCTCGCTACGGGGCAGCCTGGGATGGTTATTAGAGATGCAGCACGCGGTCGCGGATCTCCTCGGTTCGACCCTGGTTCCAGAACTGGGTACCGATGTAGCCGCACGTACGACGAGCGACGTTCATCTTCTCCTGGTCGCGGTTGCCGCAATTGGGGCACTCCCACACCAGCTTGCCATCGTCCTCAACAATCTTGATCTCGCCATCGTAGCCGCACACCTGGCAGTAGTCGCTCTTGGTGTTGAGCTCGGCGTACATGATGTTGTCGTAGATGTACTGCATCACGCGAATGACAGCCTTGAGGTTGTCCTGCATGTTGGGAACCTCGACGTAGGAGATAGCACCGCCCGGCGAAAGCTGCTGGAACATACCCTCGAACTTGAGCTTATCGAAAGCATCGATCTCCTCGGACACGTGGACGTGATAGCTGTTAGTAATGTAGCCCTTGTCCGTCACACCCGGAATAATGCCAAAACGACGCTGCAGGCACTTGGCGAACTTGTAGGTCGTCGACTCAAGCGGGGTGCCGTACAGCGAGAAGTCGATATCGCTTTCGGCCTTCCACTCGGCGCACTTGTCGTTCATGCGCTGCATGACGGCCATGGCAAACGGCGTGCCTTCCTTCTCGGTGTGGCTGTGGCCCGTCATGTACTTGACACACTCATACAGGCCGGCATAGCCCAGGCTGATGGTGGAGTATCCGCCCACGAGCAGCTTGTCGATCGTCTCGCCCTTCTTCAGACGAGCAAGGGCGCCGTACTGCCAAAGAATCGGCGCGGCGTCAGAAAGTGTACCCATCAGGCGCTCATGACGGCACAGCAGGGCACGGTGGCACAGCTCAAGGCGCTCATCGAAGATCTTCCAGAACTTGTCCATATCCTGGTGCGAGCTCAGTGCGACATCAGGCAGGTTGATGGTCACAACGCCCTGGTTAAAGCGACCATAGTACTTGGGCTTGTTCGGGTCGTAGTTCAGCGCGTTGGCAACGTTGTTAAAACCGTTGCCCGAGCGGTCGGGCGTCAAGAAGCTGCGGCAGCCCATGCAGGTATAGCAATCGCCGTTGCCGGTGGTCTCGCCCTTCGACAGCTTGAGCTCGCGCATCTTCTTCTCGGAGATGTAGTCGGGAACCATGCGCTTGGCGGTGCACTTGGCAGCCAGCTGGGTCAGGTAGAAGTACGGGGAATCCTCGTGAACGTTATCGTCCTCGAGTACATAGATAAGCTTGGGGAATGCCGGGGTAATCCACACGCCGGCCTCGTTCTTAACGCCCTCGTAGCGCTGGCGAAGCGTCTCCTCCACGATCATGGCAAGGTCGTGCTTCTCCTGCGGCGTACGGGCCTCGTTAAGATACATAAAGACCGTCACGAACGGCGCCTGGCCATTGGTGGTCATAAGGGTCACGACCTGATACTGAATCGTCTGGACGCCACGACGAATCTCATCGCGCAGACGGTCCTCAACGACCTCACGGACCTTCTCGGCAGACGCAGAGACGCCAAGCTCATCGAGCTCGCGAGCGACCTCGCCGCGAATCTTTTGACGGCTCACCTCGACGAACGGGGCAAGATGGGTCAGCGAAATCGACTGGCCACCGTACTGAGAGGAAGCAACCTGGGCGATGATCTGCGTCGCGATGTTGCAGGCCGTCGAGAAGCTATGCGGCTTCTCAATCAGCGTACCCGAGATAACAGTACCGTTCTGGAGCATATCCTCCAGGTTCACCAGGTCGCAGTTATGCATGTGCTGGGCAAAGTAGTCCGAATCGTGGAAGTGAATCAGGCCCTCGTTGTGAGCATCCACGATCTCCTGGGGCAGCAGCACGCGCTGCGTCAGGTCCTTGGAAATCTCGCCGGCCATGTAGTCGCGCTGAACGGAGTTGACGGTCGGGTTCTTGTTAGAGTTCTCCTGCTTGACCTCTTCGTTGTTGCATTCGATCAGCGACAGGATCTTGTCGTCGGTCGTGTTCTTTTGGCGCTTTAGGCTCTGAACATAGCGATAGATGATGTAGTGGCGAGCGACCTCGTAGCAGTCGAGACGCATAATCTCGTCCTCGACCAAATCCTGGATCTCCTCGACCGATACGGTGTGACCGGCCTTCTCACATGCCTCGGCGACGTTTTGTGCCGCATAGATCACCTGGCGGTCGGTAAGGCGAGAGCCTTCCTCGACCTCCAAGTTTGCGGCGCGGATCGCATTGACGATCTTATCGATGTCAAAGGTAACCTCGGTGCCGCTGCGCTTGATGATCTTCATCCTCTTGCCTCTTTCGCATCGTAGCCTCATCGCGCTTCAGAGCCAAACGATGCCCGGCAGGGCTTACCCTGTCTTGCGGCGCCGTCGCGCAATCTGTGTTTTCGATAACCATAGGCCCTCATGCGGACAATCCTCGCAGCCAATCAAGGGGCTCAAAGATCCATCCAAATGGGGCGAATAAGGTCCTCGTTCTCTGTCCGCCATCTATCATACGACAAAGAGGCATCTATATCCTGTATTCTTTTTTTAGGTCAAACACAATATATAGTGTTTCAGCAGGTCAAAGCAATTAGTCATTTTGCAGACGCATTAATTATGAGGGGTTCTTGGCAAGTCGGTAAAACGTTATCAACACGACTACCTGCATGGCAGTTATAAAACCCCCTCAACCGAGCCACCGCCAAATAGGACCAAAACCAAGCCGCTCACGCCAAAAGAATCCAAAAGATTATGCTTGACCAACATGTTGCGGTCGAATACCGGCGGACGGAGCGACGAGACTGCAAACGCTCGGAAGACTACAGCCCCGGCGCCCCGTCAGCCGGCATTCGATAGGCGAGGAGCTATTACTTCTCTTCGCGAGCTATCATGCGGCCGAGAGCCGCTGTAAAGGGATCGAGCAGAACGCCGGCGATAACCACAAAGGCCCATCCCTTTGTGACAAGGCCCGCCCAACGCGCGAAGAACGTACGGCCTTCAATCGTTCCGAATCCTCCCTGGAAGGCAATCTCGCCAAAACCGATTACCATAAAAAGGAGCGTGGCACCGATGGCCGTACCGGCGACCTTGTGTGATGCGCTCCCCTGCTCAAAACCAAAAAAGTCCAGGCACATACCAACCGTTTTGCCAAACAACGGGAGTGCGCTCAGAGCCTCGGCGATCACCGTGGCCACGATGAGTTGTCCCCAAAAGCCCGTGGGACTCATTAGGTCCAAACCGGGCGCCCCTTCGATAATGGGGAGAAATGCACAGAGCAACAAGGGGTTAAAGAAGCCGTTGAGAATGCCGATGACGCGGCCGACAGGGAGCTTCATAGCCGTAAGCCTTTCAAAGTCATTGATAGAAAGAGGGCCGCCGGCATATGTCGGCGGCCCCGATAAAAACATGATGTGTGGCAAAGCAACTACTCGAGCGGCTACTCCGCCTCGCCGCCGGCTGCCATCTTCTCGGCCTCGGCAAGCTGGGCCGGAGTGAGCTTGCGATACTTAATGGCGCCAAAGACGACACAAGCCGCGCAGACGATCATGCCAGCGATGAACTTCTGGTCAATCGTTGCACCAAACGGCGACGTCACGGCCTCAAACACAATGGGAGACAGTGCCATGCCAAAGTTGATGCCCGCCATGCCAATGGCGAGGTTAAACGCACGTCCCTCGGGAGCAGAGTTGCCGGCGGCAAAATTGCCCTCCAGCGGTACGTATGTCTCCTTGCCAAGAGCGACGACAAAGCCCGCAACGCACAGCACCATAAAGGCGGGTGCAACCAGCGTCAGGCCCAGGCCAACGAGCGTCACGCCCCACGCGATCGGCATCGACAGGTTCTTGAACTTGGCAAACAACGGGCCCACCAAAAGGCCAGCCGCAATACCGGCAACGGTCATAACGGTAGAGGCAAGACCGGCCTCCACGGTACCGCCAAAGCCGCGACCCACAACAAGCAGCGAAACGTTGGAGCTAAAGAGCTGGAACGTGAGTACGAACACAAAGCTCATGACCGTGATAATTGCGACCTCTTTGGGCATGTTGGCAAACACGTTGACCTTACGCTTAGGCTCAAGATGGCCCTCGGGAAGGCAAACAGCCTCGATCACGATGAAAATGATCATGATGAAGTACGCCGCATAGCTATGGAACCACTCGGCAGAACCCAAGATGCCGGAAACCATCGTCCAGATAATGCCGCCAAGTGCGACAAAAGTGGAGTAGATGCCCATGACAAACGAGCGCTGCTTTCCGCCAAAGTAATCCGCGATAAGAGCGTCCGTTGAATTCTGCACGGCGCCGAGACCAAGGCCCATGACAGCAGAAGCCGCTAAGACCTGGCCGAGCGAGTCGTGGAACACCAGCGCCGAGGCGCCTGCCAGCATCACGATAACGTGACCGACAAGCGCCGTCTTCTTCTTGGACACGCGAGAGGCAAGCTGCGAAGAGACGAGCATGGCGGACAGTGCCATCATCAACGGGATGATGCCGATGATCATCTGGACGGCAGCGATGTTTTCGTCGGGAAACGCCGCCGCGACAGAGGCCACGATGGGGACGGGCACCAACATGCCCATAATGCACATGGCGGCAGCATAAATGCCCACCAGGTACTTGATCTTGGTTTTATCCATGATCCATCCTTACACTTAGAGAATAGGGCCGGGGCGGCCGGACGTCATCATCGGCCGCCCCAAACACAGCACTATCAGTCGTTGAATCCGGTGAACACGGGCTCTCCGCTGTACACGAGCGCTTCCTCGACACCATCGAGCACGCGACAGGCACCAGCGGCCATTGCCTCGAGTTCAAACTCGCCGGGATAAGCCGATACGGGGGCGATCCAAGAGCAGCACTCCTCAATCGAGGCAACGAGCTCCTTGCTGTGGACCATGCCGCCTCCGAGCAAGATGCCGTCGACGTCGCCCTTCAGCACACAAGCCATCTCGCCAATCCACTTGCAGATTTGGTAGACCATTGCATCCCAGGCGCGAGCCGCAGCCTTATCGCCCGCAGCGGCGCGATCGCACACCTCGATGGCATCGGACGTACCCAAAAGGTCAACGAAGCCACCGGTCTTCATGCAATGGGCGCGGGCAACGTCGAGACCATGCTCTGCCGTATACTTCGCGACCTCGATCGCGGGAACCGATCCGCAGCGCGTCGGCGCCATGGGACCCTCGCCGCCAACGATGTCGTTGCCGTCCACCATCTTGCCCTTAAGATGAGCCGAGATAGAGATGCCGCCGCCGATATGGCAAACAATGAAGTTGCACTCATCATAGGGGCGACCGAGCTTTGCCGCATGGCGGATGGCGGTCTCTTTGAGATTAAGGGCGTGCAGGTGCACGTTTCGATACACGCCCTTAATGCCCGTCATACGTGCGAGGTCGCACAGCTCGTCGGTATCGGGAGGATTCACCACAAAAGAAGGCTTTCCCGTCTTTGAGGCGAACTCATGAGCAATCTGGGGGCCCAACTGCGCCGGGTGCTGAATGCCGTTCGCACCGACGCGGGCATGCTCGAGCATGACCTCATTGATGGCATACGTGCCGCCGGGCAGCGAAAGCAAGCCGCCGCCGCGACCGACAAATGCATCAAAGTCCTCGAGCTTTAGGCCCGCCTCCTCCAGTGCTCCAAGAATCAGATCGCAGCGATACGGCATCTGAGCCGAAACCCCATCGAACTGGGCAAGGTCCTTCGCATCGTGCGCAACGTTCTTGCTGAGCTTGCACTCATCGCCCTCAAAAACGCCCACCTTCGTGGAAGTGGAACCCGGGTTGATTACCAGGACGCGCCAGGGAGTCTTTTTATCGGACATACCTTAAGCCTCCTTAAGCGCCTGGGCGCGCACGCAGCTCATCACCACGTTGCCGACGATCTCGTCGACGGGCGCAGAACGCGAGCAATCGCACACGATCTTCTTGAAGCCCTGAAGCATGGGGCCGTAGGCATTGGCACCGGTCAGATTCTGGATGATCTTGACGCCGATATTGCCCACGTTGATATCGGGCCAGATGACCACGTTGGCTTGGCCCGCAACAGCGGACTCACGATGCACCTTCTTGGCCGCAACCTTGGGGTTAATCGCCGAATCAAACTGGAACTCGCCGTCGATGGCAAGGTCGGGACGGCGATCGTTGGCAATCTCGCGAGCGCGACGTACCTTGTCGACAAGCTCGTTATCCATCGAACCGTCAGTCGAATGCGAAAGCAGCGCGCAACGGATATCCCATCCGGTCAGCGAGCGCACCGTTTCGCTCGACGAAATCGCAATCGAGGCAAGCTCTTCGCTCGTGGGGTCAACGCAAACGGCGGAATCGCCAAAAGCCAAAAGGCCGCCTTCGCCGCCGTTCCAGTTGGGAATGTCGGCGATACCGCACGAGCTCACGGTGTCCACCCCGTTGGCAAGGCCGACGATGGTCTGTCCCGCTAGGATGATGTCGCCCGTGGCGTTATCGATGCCGGCGAACATAACGTCGACATCGCCGAGCACCTGCAAAATCAGGGCGCGCTCAAGCGGACGCGTCATACGGCGCGCAGCGCCCTTGGGCTTAAACTTGCAATCCGGATGCGAAAGGTAGCGCTCGCAACAAGCGGCGTTCGCCTCCTCGTCGGTCACATCGACAATCTCGATACCGTCAAGGGAGATGCCGCGCTCATCGGCAAGCTCCTTGAGCTTACCGCCGTCGCCGACCAGCACACATTCGGCGAGACGCTCGGCAGCGATCTTTGCGACCGCCTGCATCATGGTCTCGTTTTCGCCCTCGGGAAAAGCAACGCGCATAGGCTTGGCGGCAGCCTGCTCGCGCAGGGTCTGCATCAGGTCCATGGCAGTTACTCCATCTCTTCGGCAGTACGCTCGATAAGCTCGCCGATGGTCTTCATGACCATGACCTCGCGAACGGGAACCTCGGCATCGAGTTCGTTCTCGATCATGGAGGTCAGCGCGATCATCTTCATCGAGCCCTTGCCCAGGGTCTCAAACGTCGTCTCAGGGGTCACATCGCCGTCATAGTTGTAGGCGGACTTGGCAAAATCGCAGATCTGCTGAGTAAGTTCTTCGTTCATGATGGTGCCTTTCAATCGAAAAAGAGGGGCGGCCACGGCGGGCTGGAGACATGGGTCCCGCCGTGGCCTAAGAGAGGAATCGAATTGTTAAAAGGGTTGAAAGCCTAGTCGTCAAGCTCGAACGTAAGCTCCTTGTAGCCAGGACGGTCGATGACCTTGGCGTGGACGCCCACGGTCTGGCCCGCCATGAGCTTGGCGCGAATCTCGGGGGCCTTCTTCTTGGTAATGCCGTAGATGACGTAGGTGTACTGAGAACCCTCGTCGATATCGACGGCGCCGTAGGCGTACTTGCCATACTCCTTGAGGTAGGGCTTGTCGTTCTGCGGACCAGGCAAGGTAAAATCGATCAGATGGCCGTGACCGGAAACCTGGACCCAATCAGTCTTGTGATAGCCGCAGGCATTGCAGGCAAGGTGGGGCGGAAACTCGACGGCTCCGCACTCGGGGCACTGGCGCGCCCAATAGATGCCCTCTTCAAGACCCGTGTAGAACTTCTTGACCACGGGCTCCATATCTTTGAGTTGCATGAGAATACTCCTTATGGGAAATCGAAAACCGCGGTCGCTTAGGCGACGGTACGAAGAATCTGGCAGCGCACGTTCTGAGAACCGCCAAAACCGCGCAGGAACGCCGTCTCGGGAACCTTCTTCATCTGGGTAGCACCGGCGACGCCACGCATCTGCTTGACGGCCTCAACGATATCGGCGATGCCGGATGCGCCATGGGCGTGACCGAAGTTGCAACGACCACCGTGCGGGTTGATGGGCTTATCGCCGTCAAAAGCGGTGCGACCATCGATCGCGTACTTCCAAGCCTCGCCGCGCGGAATATAGCCGCACTCCTCAGCCGAGACGATCTCGGAAGCAAGGAAGAAGTCATTGCACATAAACAGGTCGATCTCGTCGGGGCTCACGCCGGTAAGGTCGTAGACCTGCTTGGCGGCAAGCTCGGTAGCCCAGTGCTCGTTGTGAAGCAGGCCGGCCTCGACCGCAGAAGCGCCCGTACCCAGAACCTCAATAGGCGCATATGGCACGCCCATGGCCTTGGCCTTCTCCGTGGGCATCACGACAACAGCTGCGGCACCGTCGCATTTCTTCTCAAAGCCGGTAACACGCAGGTACTGCGTAACGCGCGGGTTATACATGCTCTTGAGATACTCGTCGGCGGTATCGAACCCGGCTGCCTTCGCGTCCTCCTCGACCGTAGTCTCGTACCAGGCAAGGGGATTCAGGACGGCACCGCGGCGAAGGCTCTTGGTAAGGCCGTTCAGGGCGTCATCTATCTGATCGGCTGTAAGGTCGTACTGCATCGAATACTCGTTGATCCAGTTGTCGAACGACACGCCAAAGGCACCATCAAGCGGGCGACCATACGCGCGGTCATAGATCTTATCGAGCGAGGGAATCATGACGTCGAGCGTAAAGTCCTGACGAATATGGGAGGGCATATGCTCGACGGGAAGAGTCGAAGCCAAATCGCAGGCACCCGTAAGGACAACGTCGTAAGCACCGGAAGCAACCGCCATCACGGCCTGCTCAAGGGCGACGTAACCCGTGCAGCAAGCCTCGGAATGATGGACGGAGCCCTTGGCACGAACGCCAAACCAATCGGCAACCTGCATGTTGGGGGTAATGCAATCGCCAACGAGATACGGATTGGCGCTGCCGTGATAGAAAAAGTCGATATCGCGGGGCTCAAGACCGGCATCGGCAATTGCCTCGAGGGCCGCATAGCCAAACGCCTCGCCCTCGCCAATACCCTGGGTCTCGGGATGCTCCTCAAAATCCTTGAACGGGGTGCAGCCCACGCCTACAATCGAGACGCTGCGCATGTTCTTTCCGAGCGTAACCACTGAATATCACATCCTAATCATGTGAAGGTGTACGGAGTGATGGCGCAGTCCGGCCGCGAGCGAAGGTGAGAGCGCTCGCGGCTTTTCTGTGCCGTCACACGTTGAACTACTGCAGTGGTTCTTTTGAACGTAGCTTTAGTTTATGAGGGGTTAAACGAGACACGTGAGACAAAAAGCCCAGATGTGTCCCATCATATGGGACACATCTGGGCTAGGCGTTCCAAATAGCAGATAAACGGACTCGTATTATTTGAGCTAATGATCAGAGATATCTAAAACTCGCCCTGAATACAACCGTTTATCCCCAAATATCGACCGCTCACGCGACTGGCCTTTCAAAATCGGGAATACGTGGGTGCCAATGACGCGATGCATCGTCGACAAAGAGCGGTGCGTAGAACATGCGATTGAGGGCGGCGGCAACGGTGCGCGCCTCAAGGTCAGGCCGGGCCTCGAGCCAATACTGAATGAGGTTATGGTGGCCCGCAAGCGCAAATGCTAGATACAGATCAAGGTCCGTTTCATCGGAAAATGTCGAGCGAAGCCGATTGCGAAAATAGTCATGCATAAAGATCGTTGCCTTGTGAGCAAACACGGGATCGCCGTTATCGCTGTTAAGTGCCAAAACTTTCGAGCGATTAGCCTTGAGGATCTCCATGCGCTTGATCATCGTGGGCGTAGGGTCCAGCTGCGCATCGCCAAAACGAGCCTCCAGCGCAACATCATTGATGTCCTGCATATTCTGGAGCAGCTCATCTTCAAAACGTTTAACCACATCATCGACAGAGCGATAACAGCGATAGAACGTCGATTTGGATGTATGGGCAAGGCGAAGTACCTCGGCCACCTTAATCGACTGCACCGGAGTTGTCGCCATAAGTTCAAAGACGGCATCCTCGATCCGTGAAGCAATATCGTTTTGAGCGTTCAGCGACATGGCGGCCTCCCCTATTGGCGATTGGCTCCTATGCTACCCGAAAGGTATGCTCCTTGACGACGATACGAGGCATAGAGCGTGCCGCACAAGAGATGACGCAGCGACCGTATGTCACCGACGAAGTATTCCATCCGCCGGGCATGCCATCTTTGCGAGGGTCAATCGAAAACCCGACGCCCTCAGCCTTGAGGATGGCCTCGATGCGCGTCCACGTCTGACTCAGGCGAAGATTGCGTTCTTGCAAATTGGGGGCAGCGTTAATCCACGCGCGCTCGTCGTCGCTCACCATACGCTCAACCGCAACGGGAGCAATCTCATCGATCGCCTCGATATCCACGCCAATAGGTCCTCCGACCGACCGAGCAACATCGGATACAGCGAGGACGGCCACGCTTCCGCCATGTGAAATGGAAATAGAGGGGGCCTCCCCATCCGCAAGCTCGATCTTGCCGAAAGCAGAACGCACAAGCCGGGTGTCGTCGAAGACACCTAGGGCGTCGCGAAGCAGCAGACCCACGCCTGCGGCTTCCTTCCGAGACGCAATTGGGAGATCCTCATTGGAGGCACGTAAGGCATAGCGTCCCGCGATTGATGCCATATCAACGGTCACGCCGGGATCGATCGCGGAAACATCAACGAGGTGCACGGTTATGTTCAAAACGGTCAACCCCCACTCGATTGAGATGACAAGGCTAAACAGACGCTCAGAACCGCTCTTTCATGAATCGAGGTACCTTTTGCCGGCGATTTGGCGACCCATTTGGCGGCATAAAACAAAACAGCCCAGAGGACGTAGCCTCTGAGCTGCGAACATTTGGTGGGCGTTAGAAGATTTGAACTTCTGACCTCTTCCGTGTCAGGGAAGCGCTCTCCCCCTGAGCTAAACGCCCAAATGGAGCGGACAACGGGGCTCGAACCCGCGACCCCAACCTTGGCAAGGTTGTGCTCTACCAACTGAGCCATGTCCGCTTACGAGGATTAATCTTACGTGATACCCGCATCCTATGCAAGAACTTTTTTTGAAAAGTTTTGCGACGCCCTCGCGAACCTCGCAAAGACATCAGCCACCACAGAAGACGCAGGCAAACGCAAACTCGCCGCAAGAGGCCCCTACATCTCACCGAGCATGATCCAGGCAGAGCTGTCCTGCGCGAGCCTGCCGCCTGCAAGCGGTGATGAGGTGAGCAGGACCCTGCCCGCCGGCAGCCCCACGGGTGCTGCACCGAAGTTCGTCACACACGCCCAGCCATTGTCGCGGCGATAGGCGATGACGCCGCCCTCGGCGCCCTCGGCACCATCCGCAAGGCCGGTGCGCCCGTCAAGATCGAGCCACGCAAGATCGTTGGCGCACCCGCGCAGCTTGCGCCGCAGCCAGAGGGCGTCACGATAGAGCGTAAGCATCGATGCCGGGTCCGCTTCTTCTCTATCGGCAGCGTAATCGGAAAACCATGCAGGCTGCGGCAGATGGGGCGCCGCATCGGCGTCCGCCGGTGAAAACCCAAACGATCCGCCCTGCGCGGGATCGTCCGCTGCCACCCACGGCAGGGGCACACGACAGCCGTCGCGCCCCTTCTCGCGCTTCGGTCCGTGCGTATTGGTTGCACTGGGATCTTCGAGTGCAGCCCACGGGATATCAGCCACTTCAAAAAGGCCGAGCTCCTCACCCTGATACACGTATGCCGAGCCCGGAAGCGCCAGTTCAAGCAAAAGGGCCGCCCGCGCGCGGCGCTCACCGAGTTCACGGTCCTCGTCATAAGACGACCCGTCGCGTAAGAGCCAGTCGAGCGCAATCTGGTGGTAGCGCGTCGCCTTGATCTGCGGCAGGGCATAGCGCGTCGCCACGCGCGGCACGTCGTGGTTGGAGAGTACCCAGGTCGAGGCGGAATCGGATTCGATGGCCGCCTTCAAGCCCTCCTCGATTGCAGCGTGCATGTCATCATAGGTCCAAGTGGCCTTGGCGAACTCAAAGTTAAATGTCTGACCAAGCTCGCTGGGACGCGCGTAGAGATACTGACGCTCGGGCAGCACCCACGCCTCGGCAACGGCGCTGCGCGGCGGATCATAGCGGTCGAACACGCGACGCCACTCGCGATAGATCTCGTGGACCTCGTTGCGGTCCCACAGCGGATGGGTGCCGTCGTCAACCATGTCATCTCCCTCGGCGAGATGCCACCGGTCGAGGTCATCGCGGTCGAGATCCTTGGCAAGACCTTGCGCCACATCAATGCGAAAGCCATCGACGCCTCGATCGCTCCAAAACGCCAGGACGTCGCAAAAGAGCGCATGAACCTCGGGGCATGACCAGTCAAAGTCCGGCTGCTCGGGCGTAAACATGTGCAGATACCACTGACCGTCCGCAACACGCGTCCAGGCGGGGCCGCCAAAGTTGGCATTCCAATTGGTGGGAGGCAGCTCACCGTGCTCGCCGCGACCATCGCGGAAGATATAACGGGCGCGCTCGGGCGATCCGGGGCCGGCGGCAAGAGCGGCTTTGAACCAGGGGTGCTGGTTGGATGAATGGTTGGGCACGATGTCGACGATAACCTTGATGCCGCGCGCGTGAGCCGCAGCGATCATGTCATCGAAGTCGTCAAGCGAGCCGAGACGTGGGTCGACATCGCAGTAGTCCGCCACATCATAGCCGCCATCGACAAGAGGCGATGGCTAAAACGGGCTCAGCCAGATGGCCTCGATACCCAGCCGCTCAAGATAGTCCATCTGCTGGGTAATGCCCGCGATATCGCCCAGACCCGAACCAGTCGAATCCTTAAACGAGCGCGGGTAAATCTGATAGATCGCGGCATCGGACATCCATGAGCGCGAAGAGGACTTTTCTGTAGCCATGGGGCTTGTCTCCCTTGCAACGAGGTTTTGCGAGATGCCCACGATGATACGCCCAAAGCGGACATTCGCGATAAACAACGCCACAGTCACGCCCCAAAACACTCGCCCCCTCTCGGGTTCGAGCCCAGGCGACGGGTACAAAAAAGCCCGGCTACCGTAGTAGTCGGGCTGTTGTGCTTGGAGCGGACAACGGGGCTCGAACCCGCGACCCCAACCTTGGCAAGGTTGTGCTCTACCAACTGAGCCATGTCCGCATATGTAAAACAAAACGGGCGCCGGAGCGCCCGGATGTTGCCTGGAGGCGAAGCCCGGATTCGAACCGGGGGTAAAGGCTTTGCAGGCCTCTGCCTTACCACTTGGCCACTTCGCCGAAAAAGGACCGCCTAAACGGTCCGTAAATGCAATGGAGCGGACAACGGGGCTCGAACCCGCGACCCCAACCTTGGCAAGGTTGTGCTCTACCAACTGAGCCATGTCCGCTTGCGGGTTATTAATTTACGCGAGTTGTCCAAAAGACGCAAGTACTTTTTTCAAAAAAGTTGCTCAAAGCAAGTTCATGCAGGTAAATAACGCCAAGTCAAGGCGCTATGCGCACGATTCCAATGCTGAGCCAAACAGCTTCACCATCCGAACGCGTGTGCCGGCACCATCCGTGCGCCGGGCAACCTCAACATTATCGACGAGCATGCGCATGAGCTTGATACCACGTCCGCGTTCCTCGGATGCCACCGGCTCGCTCGCCCCATCGATAGAATAGCCAGCGCCCCGATCAAGCACCTCGAGCACAACACGATCCCCATAGGCCTGAACCGTCAGGACGCAGCCAACACCGCCCGCATGGTCATACGCGTTACCCAATGCCTCCCCCAGTGCCAATGCGACGTCATAACGTTCATCTCGCCTCAGGGGAAGTGATTCGAGAAGCTCGGCCACACGGTGCCGATAATACGGGAGGTTCTCGATGCCTCGCCTTACTTCGACGCTCTTGCTCCATCGCGGCAACTCCCCCACCGGAATGGCGGGAATCGACTCCCGCGCCGGGCCCGCGACATGCAGGATGTCGACAAGTCGGGCAATTTCCAAAAAGCGAACGACCTCATCGGAGGCGTTAACGAGCGAAAGCAGCCCCTCATGCCTCATAAGCTCTCTGGCACGTGTAAGCAAAAACGCCAAGCCCGTCGAGTCGATAAAGCCCACGGTCTGGCAATTGATGACAACACGACGCACGCCCCGGTCGATCAAATTATCCAACCGTCGGCGCAGTGCGGGCACCGAGGCGATGTCGATATCGCCCGGTGGCGTCAAAACCGCTATGTCATTCCACTCATTCATACGACCATGGTTCCCCAAAAGAGCTCGCTCGATGCACACGTTTCTTCAACCGTAGGGATTTTGCCCGTCAGGCGTCGTGACCTACGATCGACCTCGTAAAAACTCAAGGGAGACCAGCGCGATGTCATCGTTCAGCGCCGACTCGGTATAGCGGTCAAGCTCGCCCAAGACCTTACCGCAAATGCCCGACACGCCCTCCCCCGAAACAGAAAGCAGAAGGTCGCGCAAGCGCTGCTCGCCAAAGAACGCTCCGGTACGGTCGCGGGCCTCAATCGTTCCATCCGTATACATGAAGAGCATGTCGCCAGGAGCGAACGTAAACACGCCTGTCTCGTACACCATGCTCTCAAAGGCACCGATTACGCCCGATTGGCATCCAAGCAGCTCGACCTCTCCCCCACGAGTCTCGCCGCCACCCAGCGGCATCGACTCTGGCCTGATGACCATGGTCGGAGGATGGCCCGCCGAACAATACGTTGCGCGTCCGGCTTTAAGGTCAATCTTGGCGATAAAGGCTGTCACAAACGTCTCGACCCTCGAAAAGCCCATGAGCATGCTATTGAGCGAGCGAGCCATACGGGCAGGCCCCGCACCCTCCCAGGCATAGGCCGTCAGCGCTGTCTTGACGAGTGCTGACATCGAAGCCGCCTCGATTCCCTTGCCGGATACATCGCCCAAAATCATAACGGCACAATCGTCGGGAAGTCGGACAAGCGTATAGAAGTCACCGCCGACCAACGCAGAATTCGTTGCCGATAGGTATACCGAATCGGTTGCAATGCCCGGAACGTCACCAAGCGAATTTCTCATGCCGATCTGAAGCGTCTGAGCGATATGACGCTCCTCGCGCTTTTGAGATTCGCCTTCATAGATCAGCTCAAAGTCATGCGCCAGATGCACCAGGTAGTCGTATTCAAGGTCGTCAATTGGTTCTTGGCTGCCATCGCGGAGCAGCAAAGCGCGCCTCGTCGGCCCCTTGGCGATATCAGCGGGAACGATTGCATCGTTGCTTCGTTTGCCATCCGCTTCCGAGTGGTAGCGCCCCGCTTCGATGCCGGAGTCGACATAAAGTCCCTGACACGGTAGGCCGTGGGCCCTCAACCATGCACCCATAGACGTGGATTCGTCCACACGTGTAAGGCGCACGTGCTTGAGGTCGTCAGCGCTCGTCCCGCCCAACACCGATGTCTCAAACCCGTCGGGGGCTGCCCCCAGGCGCGCTGCTGGCGCCGTGACAGAAAAGAAGAGCGACTCAGGGTCTCCCGGTAGCGCCACGCGACTGCCGCCCTCAAAATCGATGACATAGGCTTCGAGGCCCGCATCGTACTCCACGGGGCAGAAATGGCAATTGAGCACGGCGCAGATTTCGGACGAGACGGCGTGCGAAGCGGCGACCGGATCATCAAGATAGGTAAAAAGCTCATCGCGTAGCAAATTGAGTGAGCGGCCAAGCTCGGCCGTACGACGAGAGCGAAGGCTCGATGCCATGCCGACCAGCTGGATAGACAGGTAATCGCAAATGACCTCGAGTACATTAACGTCATAGGCGAGCGGTGCCTGAGGGCGTTTCCAACCAACTTCCAGCACGCCAAGGATCTGCGTACCGTAAAAAACGGGAAGACAGATCTCGCTGCGGTACGGAGGCATATCCTGCACGCGCAACAGGTGCTTAGAACGATTGTCCAGGTCCATGAACATACCGGAGGCGGCCCTATCGCCCTCAAGGTCCTGTTGAATCGACAAGCGACAGGCACGCGACTCCCGAAGAACATACGTCGGAATACCAGCGCCATACGGCAAGAACTCGGGCAGGTAGCTGTCGTACAGCTCCTTGGAAACACCGCGCAGCTTAAAACCGCCGCTCTCAGAAAAATAGATAGCGGCACCCGAAGCATCGAGTGTTCCTACAAGCTGGTTCAAAACAGTATCAAGCAGGCTGGGTAACTCATCGGAGCCCACAGTGCTCATAATGACCGAGAGCGTGCCAGAGAGACGCTTGTTCGCCACTCTAAGCTCCGATAACGCACGCTTAAGTTGACGGTCGTGAGAATACTGTTCCTCGATACTGTGAAGCGCCACTAGGACACGTGGTGCGCGGCGCCCAAAGATGCGTGGAGGCGTTACGGAGCCCGCGCGAACCACGACGGGGATAAAAGAGCCATCACTCAGCTTGAGCATCAGTTCGTTCTCTGAGCCATCAGTTTCAAATGGCAGACGATGTTCCGTCGCACGTTCAAAAGCGGACGAGTACAGGACGTCTTTAACGTCTCCACCGATGACATCGGCGCGTTCCTCGCACATCAAGCCAAGTAAGCGATTATTCACATGCAGAATGGTTCCGTCGAGTTCGCAGATGATGACAGCATCGCTCGTGATCTCGACTAGTTGGGCAACGTCTGCCCACTCGTTGCGTTCAAGCGTTTCCATCGTGGACCCCACCGTCTATCGGTAACAAAAAAGCCTCCGAAGAGGCTTCTCAAATGCGATGGTGTCGGAGGCGGGACTTGAACCCGCATGACCAAAAAGCGGTCACTAGCACCTCAAGCTAGCGCGTCTGCCAATTCCGCCACTCCGACATGCTATGTTGTTGATTCACGGTTCGTTTTGTTGGACCCGCGCGTTCAACGAGGAAGATAATAACCTATGATTCGAGAACTGTGCAAGCACTTTTTTCAAAAAAGTTTACGAATTTGTAAATGCGCAGGTAGATCCGTGTGTCCGGCCCCGAATCGGTGTTGCCTCCCGGCGCGTCCTCGGGCATGAGCGATATTTTGCTACGCACTTCGTGCTGCAAAATATCGCTCCCCCTGCGGAATGCGCCGGGAGGCAACACCGATTCGGGGCCTGCAAATACATACTTCAGGCACAGTTCTCAAACATGTTCTGGGAGCTGATATAAATTTAGTGGCTCGGCTTTGCCTAGCCCTTATATAAGGAGGCCGGAGCTAAAGCTCCGGCCTCGCTATCTTTCCCATTAGATTAAGTGAGCGATCAAGGAATCACACTCCCCCTGCCGAGTTACCGCAGGGCCCGCTCTGGCGTTGCTTTTCAGAACGTCCCGCAGGACGCAAGAAACCCCCGCCGCACGAAGTGCGCAGCGGGGGTTTCTTGCATGTCCGAGGACGTTCTGAAAAGCAACGCCAGGGCGGGCCCGGACGAGAACAACCGACTACAGGTCGATGTGCGATTCCTTGATCGGGAACGGCTCCGCGAAGTGGCAGGCACAGCAGTGGCCCGGGGCAACTTCCTTAAACTCAGGCAGCTTCTCGGAGCAGATGCCCTGAGCGATCGGGCAGCGCGTGTGGAAACGGCAGCCGGTCGGCGGATCCAGCGGCGACGGCGGATCGCCAGCGAGGATAATGCGCTTGCGGGTCTTCTGGATATCAGGATCGGGAACCGGCACGGCAGACAGCAGCGACTGCGTGTACGGATGGTGGGGCTCGCTGTAGAGCGTCTTCCAGTCCGAAACCTCGACCATCTTGCCCAGATACATAACGGCAACGCGATCGGAGATGTGCTGCACGACGGACAGGTCGTGGGCGATAAACAGATACGCCGTGCCAAACTTGTCCTGAAGTTCCTTGAGCAGGTTCAGGACCTGGGCCTGAATGGATACGTCAAGTGCAGAGACAGGCTCGTCGCAGATGATCAGCTTGGGCTTCAGAGCGAACGCGCGGGCGATGCCGACACGCTGACGCTGACCGCCCGAGAACTCGTGCGGATAGCGGTTGATGTGCTCGGGATTCAGACCGACGACGTCCAGCAGCTCGCGGACGCGCTCGATACGCTCCTCCTTGGTACCTACGCCATGAATGGTCATGGGCTCGGAGACGATCTCGCCGATGGTCATACGAGGGTTCAGCGAAGCATAAGGATCCTGGAAGATAAACTGCATCTCGCGACGCATGTCCTTGATCTCATGCTTGCTCATCTCGGCAACATCTTTGCCCTGGAAGAACACCTTACCGGCGGTCGGCTTGGTCAAGCGCATGATGGTGCGACCCGTCGTGGACTTACCGCAACCAGACTCACCAACCAGACCAAAAGTCTCGCCAGGATAAATCTCAAAAGAGATGTCATTTACAGCAGAGACGACACGCTTGGAAAAACGCTTGGCGAACATGCCGGACTCAGCGGGGAACTCCTTAGAAAGGTGCTCGACCTTCAGCAACGGAGTACGCTCGTTGGTATCTGCCATTACGCCTCGCCTCCCTTCTTGGAATCCTTGCGCGTACGGGACGTCTCAGGAGCGTTCTTGAGAAACTCGGGGTCACCGGAGTAGTGGCACGCAGAGTAATGACCAGACTCGGTGACAACGCGCTCGGGGCGCTGCTTGCGGCACTTATCGGTCGCATAGGGACAACGAGGCGAGAAAACGCAGCCCTCGGGCAGGTTCATGAGCGAAGGCGGGTTGCCGTGAATCGGCGTAAGCGGCTTCTTCTCTTCGATGGCCTGCTCCGGGATGGAGCGGATAAGGCCCCAGGTGTAGGGGTGGCGGCTCTCGTAGAAGATTTCCTCAGCAGTACCGAACTCGACGGGACGGCCGGCGTACATAACCATGATCTTGTCGGCCATGTCGGCGACGACGCCCAGGTCATGGGTAATCATGATGATGGCGTTGCCGTTCTTCTCCTGCATTTCCTGCATAAGCTCAATAATCTGAGCCTGGATGGTAACGTCCAGAGCAGTCGTGGGCTCGTCGGCAATCAGAATATCGGGATCGCAGGCAAGAGCCATGGCAATCATGACGCGCTGACGCATACCGCCAGAGAACTGGTGCGGATACTCGTTGACGCGCTTCTCGGGCTCGGGAATACCAACGAGGTCCAAAAGCTCGGTGGCACGCTTGAGCGCCTCCTGCTTGGAGTAGCCACGGTGCAGACGAAGGCCCTCGCCCACCTGCTTGCCGATCTTATAAACCGGGTTCAAGGAGGTCATAGGATCCTGGAAGATCATCGCGATATCGTTGCCGCGAATGTGCTGCATCTCTTCCTCGGTCATCTCGAGGATGGAGCGGCCGCGATAGCGAACGTCACCGCCCTCAATCTTTCCCGGAGGCATCGAGATAAGGCCCATGATGGTCATGGCGGTCACGGACTTACCGGAGCCGGATTCACCGACTACTCCCAGGGTCTCGCCGCGATCGAGCGTGTAGGAGACACCGTCGACAGCGCGAACGACGCCATCCTCGGTGTGGAAATACATCTTAAGGTCATCGACCTCGAGCAGATGCTGGCCCTCGGGAACCGGCTGGTCCTTCAGGTCCACATAGTTCTTGTTCTTCTTCATCCTTATGCGTCCTTCATCTTGACGTCGAGGGCGTCGCGCAGACCGTCACCCAGCAGGGTGAAGGCGAGCACCGTCGAAAGAATTGCCAGACCGGGCATGATCATCATCCAGGGAGCAGTCAGAAGATACTGCTGACCGTCCTGAATCATGGAGCCCCACGAAGGCGTAGGCGGAATAACGCCCATGCCGAGGAAGGACAGAGCGGACTCGGTCAGAATGGCGCCACCAATGTTCATGGTCGCGTAGACCACGATGGAGGCGACGGAGTTCGGGAAGATGTGACGCACAACGATACGAGCATCAGATGCACCCATCGCGCGCGCAGCGTCAACATAGTCGTTTTCCTTGACCGTCAAGATTGCAGAGCGGAAGACGCGCGCAATCGAAGGCCAGCCGAGAATGCCGATGGCAAAAAAGACGTTCTGAAGACCACGTCCGATAACGGCGATCATGGCGACAACGAAAAGCACGTACGGGAACGCTAGGAAAATATCCGCACAGCGCATGATGATCGTATCCCAGATGCCGCCGTAGAAACCGGCCAGAGCACCCATGACCAGACCAATCACCGTGGAGATCGCAGTGGCCATAATACCGACGGAAAGCGAAACACGTGCACCGTAGATAACGCGAACGAGAATGTCACGACCAAGGGCGTCGGTGCCAAACGGGTGCTCTGCACACGGAGCCATCAGCGACGTCTGGGCCATGGTGGTCGAGTCGGAAGCCGTCGGCGAACCGAGCCAGGGCTTAGCCCACAGATCTGCGGTCAGGGCAACCACAACGACGATGATGATCCAGCAGACACCGATAACGGCGAGCTTGTTCTTACGAAGACGCTTAAAAGCGTCGCCCCACAGCGTGCGGGACTTGGCGGGAGCAGATGCGGCCTTGGTGGCGGTAGCCTGCTCCTGAGACTGAGAATCAGTTTCCTGCATGAGACGTACCTCCCTTAGGCCTTATCCGACGGACCGCCAAGGCGGATGCGCGGGTCGAGGAATGCATAGCTAATGTCGACGAGCAGGTTGATCACCATGACGACGACGACGATGAGCGTAACGCCGCCCATAACGATGGGCCAGTCACGCATGCTAATGGCGCGATAGACCTCATAGCCGATACCGGGCCAGTTAAAGACCGTCTCGGTCAGGATGGCGCCCGAAAGCATGCCGCCAAAGTCGACACCAATATAGGTAACGACGGGGATGAGTGCATTCTTAAGCGCATGCTTGATGATGATCGCGCGATTGGAGAGACCCTTGGCTTTTGCCGTACGGATGTAATCCTGGTTCATGACGTCAAGCAGCTGCGAGCGCATTATGCGGGCAGCATAAGCGGTCGAAACCGAAGCCAGCGTAATGGTCGGAAGCACATAGTGCATCCAATCCTGATACTGAGAGCTGGCACCGCCGGCACCCGAGATCGGCATGGAGAATGCACCGCCCGTGGCGTCCTTGAGAATGACGCCAAAGAACAGTTGCAGCAACATACCGAGCCAGAAGGCCGGGACGGCAACGAGGATCGACGTGGTGAGCGTTACCAAAATATCCCAGAAGGAATAACGCTTTACCGCCGAAATGATACCCGCACCGATACCCATGATTGCCTCGAGCACGATGGCGCACGCGGCAAGTTTGACCGTATACGGATACTTCTGGGCAAAGATTTCCGTAACCGGCAGCTTGCGCTGATACGAATTGCCCAGATCGCCATGAAGCAGGCCGTTCATGTAATACAAGTAACGGTCCACGAGCGACGTTTGAACGGGGTCGCCGTTCTCGTCAAGGATCGCGTTGCCGTCCTCGTCCGACTGGACCAGGTGATAGCGAACGCGAAGCTGAAGCTCCACCTCGGGGGACAGAGCCTTGTCTCCACCGATCAGCTTGATCGGATCTCCCGGCACGATATTCTGGAGGGCGAACAAAATCAGCGTAACGCCCAAAAACACCGGGATGAACTGAAGCACACGTTTAACGATGTACTTACCCATACCACTCCCCTATCTAGGGATTAACCTAAATGGGATGCCGATCGCCAGACCGGCATCCCAAAATTACCATCAGCCAGTTTACCCCAGGTTAGGGAGAACTGTATGTTTCCCATGAGGTCTACGTAAATACTTGACCCTCACGGAAGCTGCAAACTCTTAGGCGAGCTCAGCGGTACCCAGATCGGCGTGTTTCTGCGGATCGACATAGAGGTGCTTGATGCGATCGGAGCCGGCGATGGTGTGCGTGTAGAACATCACCGGGATGACCGGGCAGTCGGCAGCGACCATTGCATCGGCCTCCTGCATTTTAGCGACGCGCTCTTCGTCGTCAACCGTGGTACGGGCCTCATCGACCTTGGCGTCGAACTCGGGGTTGTTGTAACCAGAGCGGTTGTCGCCACCGAGGGAGTCGGAGTGGAACAGCGGATACAGGAAGTTGTCCATGATCGGGTAGTCAGCAATCCAACCCAGACGACCGAACTGATAGTTAAAGTTCTGATACTGCTCGAGCAGGGCAGACCACTCGGGGGTATCGGAGACAGCGGTAACGCCAACCTTGGCGAGGTCGCCGATGATGGACTCCATGATCTCCTTGTGGCCACCGTCCTGGTTGTAGGACAGAGTCACGTTAATGCCACGATCGCCGTTAGCACCAGCGGGAGCAACCTTGTCGAGGTACTCGTTAGCCTTGTCGACGTCGTAGGCGCAGAACTCCCATGCGCCCTCCTTGTAGCCATCGATGCCCGGAGGAACAATGCCGTCGGCAGGGGTACGGGTACCCTTGAAGATAGTCTTGCAGATGGCCTCACGGTTGATGGCCAGGGAGATACCCCTGCGCAGGTCGGCGTTGTTGAACGGCTCGGCCGTGTTGTTGCAGGTCAGGTAGTAGGTGGAAGGCTCGGAGCCGAGCAGCATGCGCTCGCCGTCACCCATGGTGTAGCCGTCCTTGGACACGCCGCGATCCTTCTTGGCGGCGTCGATCTGAGCAACGGGAACGTCGCAGACATCGAGGTTACCGGCCTGGAACTCCTTGTAAGCGGTCTCCATGTCCTTGATGACCTGGAAGTGGATGCCATCGATCTTGGCCTTGTCGCCATAGTAATCGTCGAACTTCTTGAGGTTGATCTCCTGACCATCCTCCCACTTGCCGTCCATCATGAACGGGCCGTTACCGACCGGTGCAAGGTAGAAGCTCTTGGCATCGGACTCGGCGCACTCGGGAACCGGGGCCAGAGCCGGGTGAGAGGCGACGAAGGGGAAGTCGGCGTAAGCGGAAGACAGCTTGACGACGAGGGTCTCATCGTCGGGGCAGGTAACACCGCTGAGTTCAGTAGCGTTACCGGCAAGCAGATCGTCATAGCCCTCGACCATGGAAAGGTGATAGGAGACCTCGGAAGGGCCATACTCGGTAGCGATGGCCGACTTGGTGTTGACCAGACGCTCCCAACCGAGCTTGAAAGACTTGGAGGTAACGTCGTCACCGTTGTGGAACTTGGCCTTCTTGATCTTGAAGGTAAACTCGGTGGCGTCGTCGTTGGCCTCAAAGGACTCGCAAGCCAGCGGAACGATCTCGCCCTTCTCGGCGTCATAAGAGGTCAGAGCGTCAAAGAGCTGGTACTCGACCTGAGTGCCCTGATCCTCCTGGACATTGTAGGGGTCGATGCAGACCGGGTTGTTGATGTAGAAGTTCAGCGTCGAACCGGACTCAGAACCGGAAGCGTCGCCGCCCTTCTTGCCGCATGCGGCAAGAAAAGCCATGGAGCTCGCAGCGAGGGTGCCGCCAACAAAGGCGCGACGACCCATAACGGGCTGGTGGAACATAGAATCAGCCATGCCATCCTCCTTATGAGATAGGACAAAGAAATGTTCAGTCGGACATATGTCGAGACAATCCGATCCGAACCATCAAAACGCCGCCCGCTGCTATGGCTGGTTATGCACAACGGACCAACGTTTTGCAATACAGTAGCGCATTTTATGCACGATTTGGGGCTAATTCCGGTTAACGGTCGAGAATTTCTTTAGTTGGGCGAAGTATGTGGGGATATTTTGACTCTGTTACAAATATGTAAACAAAAAGGGTCCCGCACCTGCGAGACCCATTGCAAACGTATATACGCCGATGCTTAGTAGCCGACGATGCCCTGCGGGAAGAAGAACATGCACAGGACGACGCACACGGCAAAAACAACGGCCATAATTACCGTCAGGCGATCGAGGTTCTGCTCCATGACGCCCGTGGCAGAGCTGGAGTTATACAGCGAGCTAGCGATCATATCCGAAACGCCGGTGCCCTTACCGGAATGCATCAGGACGAGAATCGTCAGCGCCACGGCAGAGACAGCCCAAACGACAAACAGAAGAATCTGGAACGGACCCATAGATAAGCTCCTTAATAGAACAGTTCAAACTCCAGTACTGTACCACAATCCCCCGCTCTCCCCTACCTGCCACTCAAGGACGGGGTGGAAATGGCAGAAATACCAAAAAGGGGGTTGTCCGGTTGTGGACAACCCCCTTACTAGAAAACGGTATTTGTTTTCTCTTAGGCCTCGGTGGCGAGCACGCGGCCCGTCATCTCGGCGGAAGGCTCAATACCAGCCATGGTGAGCATGGTCGGAGCGATATCGGAAAGACGGCCGTCCTCGATACCGGTGAGCTGTGCCTTCTCATCAACGATGATGAACGGCACGCGGTTGGTGGTGTGAGCCGTAAACGGATGCTTGGAACCGTCGGAAGCAACGTCAAACATGTGATCGGCGTTGCCGTGGTCGGCGGTAATCAGTGCAAAGCCGCCCTTGGCGAGAATCGCCGGGACAACCTTGGACAGGGCATCGTCAACAGCCTCGACAGCCTTAACGGCAGCGTCGAAGACACCGGTGTGACCAACCATGTCGCAGTTCGCGAAGTTCACGATGTAGAAATCAGCGCGATCCTCGTTGATGGCGGCGACGAGCTTCTCGGTAACCTCGGGAGCGCTCATCTCGGGCTGCAGATCGTAGGTAGCAACCTTGGGGGAAGCGACGAGCACGCGCTCCTCGCCCTCCTTGGGCTCCTCGATGCCACCGTTGAGGAAGAACGTCACGTGGGCGTACTTCTCGGTCTCGGCAGTGTGCAGCTGCTTCAGGCCATTGGCGGCGATAACGTCGGCCAGGACGTTCTCGGGGAACGTCTTGGGGAAGGCGACCTCGACGTCAAACGTCGGATCGTACTCGGTCATCGTCACAAAGTGCGAAAGCTTGATCTGCTCGCGCTCAAAGCCGTCGAACTCCTTGTCCGTGAACACGCGGGTCATCTGACGAGCGCGGTCGGGACGGAAGTTGAAGAAGATGGCCGCGTCGCCCTCGTGAATGCCCTCGTTGTGGGCAGCGAAGGGCTCGACGAACTCGTCGCCGCGCGGGTCCTTCTCGTAGTAGGCCTTGATACCGGCAACGGGGTCGACATCGGCATCGGACGCGTTGACCATGACGTCGTAGGCGCGCTGGATGCGCTCCCAACGGTTGTCGCGGTCCATTGCCCAATAACGACCCGAGACGGTGGCAACGCGAGCGTCGCAACCGGTCTCCTCGGAAATCTTGGCCAGGAAGGCGCAGAACTCGCTCATGTAGCCAGCACCGGACTGCGGGTCGACGTCGCGGCCATCCATGAAGGCGTGGACACGAACGGTCTTGACGCCATGCTCGGCAGCCATCTTGACCAGAGCCTCAACGTGGTTCATATGAGAATGAACACCGCCAGGGCTCATAAGGCCCATGAGGTGGAGAGTCTTGCCGTCAGCCTTGACATCGTCCATAGCCTTGACAAAAACCTCGTTCTTGGCGATGGAGCCGTCCTTGATGGCATTGTTGATGCGCGAAAGCTCCTGGAACACGATGCGGCCGGCACCGATGTTGAGGTGACCCACCTCGGAGTTGCCCATCTGGCCGTCGGGAAGGCCCACGTCCTCGCCCGAAGCGCCGAGCGTGGTGTGGGGGTACTTCTCGTACAGGCTATCAAGGAAGGGCGTCTTGGCAGCGGCGACGGCGTTCTCGCCATCGGCCGGAGCAAGGCCGCAACCATCCATGATGATCAGGAGTGCAGGAAGATGACGTTGTGCCATATGTCCTACTCGCCTGCCTTGACGACCATAGAGGCGAAGTCGGCAGCCTTGAGCGAAGCGCCGCCCACGAGGGCGCCGTCAACGTCGGGCTTGGCGACGAGCTCGGCGATGTTGCCGGGCTTGGCGGAACCGCCATACAGCACGCGGATGCCGTTGGCGAGCTCCTCGCCGAACATCTCCTTGAGGGTCTCACGGATAGCGCCGCAGACCTCCTGAGCGTCCTCGGCGGTAGCGGTCTTGCCTGTGCCGATGGCCCAGATGGGCTCGTAGGCGACGACGACCTGCTTGGGGCAGGTGATCTCAAGGCCAGCAAGGCCAGCCTTGACCTGGTTCACGACGTGCTCGACATAGGTGCCAGCCTCGCGGACCTCGAGGGACTCGCCGCAGCAGAAGACGGGAACAAGACCGGCGGAAACGAGAGCCTTAGCCTTCTTGTTCTGATCCTCGTCGGTCTCGTGGAAGTAGTCGCGACGCTCGGAGTGACCGATGATGCAGTAGGTGCAGCCAGCGGACTTGAGCATGTCGCAAGAAGACTCACCGGTGAAGGCACCCTTGGCCTCCCAGTACACGTTCTGTGCACCGAGGGCGATGGGGGCAGCCTGAATGCGGTCATGAACCGTGGTGATGTCGATGGTCGGAGGGCAGACGAGCACCTCGACGCCAGCCGGAACCTCGGGCAGAGCCTGAGCCAGCTCGTCGGCGAGCTTGGCGGCCTCGGCGACGTCGTTGTTCATCTTCCAGTTACCAGCGATAAGAAGGGTGCGATTAGGCATCGAGAAGCGCCTCCACTCCGGGCAGGGCCTTACCCTCGACGAGCTCCATGGAAGCGCCACCACCGGTAGAGATCCAGCTCATCTTGTCGGCCAGGTTGAACTTGTTGACAGCTGCGACAGAGTCACCACCGCCGATGATCGAGGTGCAGTCAGCCTCGGCGACAGCCTCGGCGATAGCCTGGGTGCCGTGAGCAAAGTTGTCAAACTCGAAGACGCCCATGGGGCCGTTCCAGAACACGGTCTTGGCGCCCTTGACAGCCTCGGCATAGAGCTCCTCGGTCTTGGGACCGATGTCCATACCCTCACGATCGTCGGGGATAGCGTCGGAAGCAACAACCTCGGGGACAGCGTCCTCGCCAAAGTGATCGGCAACACGGTTGTCGATGGGGAGTAGGATCTTGACACCCTTCTCCTCGGCCTTCTTGAGCATCTCGCCGGCGCGCTCGACCCAGTCCTCTTCCTTGAGGGACTGACCAACGGACAGGCCCTGAGCCAGGAAGAAGGTGTAGGCCATGCCGCCACCGATGATCAGGGTGTCAGCGGAGTCGATGAGGTGATCGAGAACGCCGATCTTGGAGGAAACCTTGGAACCGCCGACGATGGCGACGAAGGGGCGCTCGGGCTCGGCGAAGATGCCGGTCAGCGTGTCGACCTCCTTCTCGAGCAAGAAGCCGGCGACGGCAGGCAGGTAAGCGGCGGGGCCCACGACGGAACCCTGGGCGCGGTGAGCGGTGCCGAAGGCATCGAGAACGAAGACGTCACCATAGGAAGCGAGCTTCTTGGCGATCTCGGGATCGTTCTTCTTCTCACGCTTGTCAAAACGGACGTTCTCGAGAACGAGGACCTTACCCGGCTCGACGGCGGCGACAGCCTCAGCAGCCTTCTCGCCGTAGGTGTCAGCGACAAAGGCAACGTCGAGACCAGAGAGCTCAGCGAGCTTCTTGGCGACGGGCTCGAGGGACAGCTCGGGCTGGAAGCCGGTGCCCTCGGGACGGCCGAGGTGGCTCATGAGGATGACGCGAGCGTTGTGCTCAACGAGGTAGTTGATGGTGGGCAGGGCAGCCTTGATACGGGTGGTGTCGCCAACGACGCCATCCTTGATAGGCACGTTAAAGTCAACGCGGACGAGAACGCGCTTTCCGTCGACATCGATGTCGCGGACGGTCTTCTTGGTAAAGGCCATGTTTGCTTCTACCTTTCGTACGTGTCTGCCTCCCATTACGGCAGACGATTTCTTATAAAAAGGGCGCGACCCTAGGGTGTAAGCCCTATAAGGCCGCGCCCTTCTTTAGACGCTCAACGAGCTATTCGCTAAAAGCTAAATTAAGCAACGAACTTCTCGAAGTACTTGATGGTGCGGACCATCTGAGAGGTGTAGGAGTTCTCGTTGTCGTACCAAGAGGTGACCTGAACGAGGGTCTGGCCGTTGCCGAGGTCAGAGCACATGGTCTGAGTGGCGTCGAAGATGGAGCCGTGGGTCTCGCCGACGATGTCGCGGGAGACGATCTGGTCCTCGTTGTAGGCGAAGGTCTCGGGGATGGTCTCGGCGTAGGCCTTCATGGCAGCGTTGACCTCGTCGACGGTGACCTTCTTGTCAACGACGGCGTAGAGGTTGGTCAGCGAGCCGGTCGGCGTCGGGACGCGCTGGGCGGCACCGATGAGCTTGCCGTTGAGCTCGGGGAGAACCAGGCCGATGGCCTTGGCAGCGCCCGTGGTGTTCGGGACGATGTTCTCGGAGCAGGCGCGGGAGCGACGGAAGTTGCCCTTGCGCTGCGGGCCGTCGAGCGGCATCTGGTCGCCGGTGAAGGCGTGGATGGTGGTCATGATGCCGGACACGATGGGAGCGAAGTCGTTCAGACCCTTGGCCATCGGGGCGAGGCAGTTGGTGGTGCAGGAAGCAGCGGAGATGATGTTGTCCTCAGCGGTCAGCGTCTCATGGTTGACGTTGTACACGATGGTGGGCAGATCGCTGCCGGCCGGAGCGGAGATGACGACCTTCTTGGCGCCAGCGTTGATGTGGGCCTGAGCCTTAGCCTTGCTGGTGTAGAAGCCGGTGCACTCGAGAACGACGTCGACGTCAAGGTCGCCCCAAGGCAGGTTGTTGGCGTCGGCCTCCTTGTAGATCTTGATCTCCTTGCCGTCAACGGTGATGGAATCCTCGCCAGCAACGACCTCGTGATCGCGAGCGTAGTTGCCCTGCGTGGAGTCGTACTTCAGCAGGTAAGCGAGCATATCGGGAGAGGTGAGGTCGTTGATAGCGACGATCTCGGAGCCCTCATGACCGAACATCTGACGGAAAGCCAGACGACCGATGCGACCGAAGCCGTTAATAGCAACCTTTACTGCCATTGTGTCTCCTTTCGTAAGGCCCCCGCGAGCTACAGCGCCCGCCGTTGAGGCCCACAAACTAACCACTCGCCTAATATACCTTTTTTTTGACTTGAATTTCACGAGAATGCTCGAAATTGAAAATCAAATTTACGTTAAAACGTTTTAAAGACTAAAATAGCAGCTAAATCCGTATATAAGTCGATACTTCAAACTACCTGTTTGCTTCAATGAGCTTTTCAAGCCTCAAAACGCGATGGTACAGGGCAGACTTCGACAAGGGAGGGTCAGCCATCTCCCCCAAATCACGCAACGACAGATCGGGATAGCGCTCGCGCAGGTCGCAAAAGACCGCCAAGGCATCCGGAAGCGCATCGCGAAGGCCACGCTGCTCGAGCTCATCGATAAGCGCAAGCTGATGTTGGGCAGCACCGGCGCTTCTGGTCTGGTTGGCGAGCTCGGCATTCACGCGACGGTTCACATCGTTCTTAACCAACTTGACCGCGCGCGCCTCCTCAATCTCGGCAACGCTGCGCTTGGCACCAATCAGCTTTAATAGATGCTCGATTTCCTCGGCGCTCTTAATGTACACGGCATATGACCCCCGCCGTGCATTAACACGAGCATGGACCCCAATCTGCTCCAACAGATCGCAAAGTCCCTTGGCATATTGCTCGCCCTGCACAGCGATCTCCAAATGAAAATCGCCGCGTGGATCGGCCACGAAGCCGCCCGCGATGAGCGCGCCGCGGATATAGGCAAGTCTACAGCAAGGACGGGCGACAATGTGACGCGGCACACCTGCGACGAGCCCTCCCCTACGGTCGAGAATGCCCAGCAGCACCAGAGCCTTATCCAAATCGGGCTGATCAGGCAAGGTGATGAGGTAGTTTCGAACCTTATGCAAGACAGATTTGCGGACGGTGAACTCCGTTTTGAGCTTAAGGATACGATGCGTCAGCGTGATCATCGTGCGCGCGACGGCTCCCGTCTCAGTCGCAACCGTCAAACGATACCGCCCAGAGCCGGTAAGCGAGAGCGTACCACTCACACGCGTGAGGGCGGCAAGCGTCGACAAGTCGCAGTATTCACATTCGGGTTCGCAGCGCGCAAGCTCGTCGCGCACCTCAGCGGTAAACGACATGCAGGCCTATGCCTTCGTGTTGGCGCGCGACAGGTCGCGGTGGGAGATGCTCACATGATACTGAGCGCCTTCCAGGTAACGGGCCGTGGCCTCGGCAATGGCAACGCTGCGGTGCTGGCCGCCCGTGCAGCCGATGGCGATAGAAAGCTGCGGCTTACCCTCCGCGATATAACCGGGCATGACCGTATCGAGCAGCTGTGTCCAAGCCTTCCAAAACTCCTGCGTCTTGGGATGGTCCAGAACAAAATCGGAGACCTTTTTATCGAGACCGGTCATCGTGCGCATCTCGGGATCGTAGAACGGATTGGGCAGGAAGCGGACGTCGATCATAATATCCGCTTCGACGGGCATGCCGTGCTTAAAGCCAAACGAGAACACGTGGACATCCATAAGCTGCTGGTCGGACAGCTCGGAAAATGCCATACGCAGCTTGTTGCGCAGCGCAGAGGTACGCAGACGGCTCGTGTCGATAATCATATCGGCTCGGTCGCGCACGCCCTGCAGCTGAAGGCGCTCGCGCTGAATGGCATCGGCCGTAGTCTCCCCCGGCTTGGCAATGGGATGACGGCGGCGATTTTCGCTGTAGCGACGAATCAGCACCTCGTCAGAAGCCTCCAGGAACACGATGTCGCAGCTCATCTCGCGCTCTTCGAGAGCGGCGACCGCATCGAGCAACTCGTCAAACAGTCCCTGGCTACGCAAATCGCAGGTGACGGCGAGATGCCTGCCCACGCCCGTATTGATGCCGACGAGCTCGGCAAGCTGGGCGATGAGACGCGGAGGCAGGTTATCGATGCAAAAATAGCCCATGTCCTCGAACACGTGCATGGCCTGTGTGCGGCCTGATCCGGACATTCCGGTGATGATGACGATATCGGGGATGCGCTCCGAGCGCTCCGCCGCATCCATGGCATCTCCCTTTTGCATGTGTTGCCTCCCGAAAACAAGCGCGGGACCCAGCAACCCGGATCCCGCGCGGTCAATTGCCTATATTGAGTATACCGCCCCGAGCGGATACGAGGCCTGTCTTACGCCTCAAGCGCAGCCTTGAACCAACTCGTAATACTCGTGGGGTGCGTGATGGCGGTGCCGACGACAACGGCCCAGGCGCCAGCATCGATCGCGGCGCGAGCCTCCTCGGGCGTATGCACGCGACCCTCGCAAATGATGGGAAGGCCGGGGAATTCCTCGGTCGCCTGACGCAGGAGCGGCAGATCGGGGCCATCGGCCATGGTGCAGTCGATGGCGGCAACACCATGAGACAGCGTGGTGGACACCAGGTCGAAGCCCATGTCGACAGCACGACGAATATCCTCGATGGTGGCACAGTCGGCCATCAGGAGCACGCCCTCCTCGTGCAGCGGACGGAAAGTATCTTCGACGGTCTTGCCATCGGGACGCGGACGATCGGTGGCGTCGATCGCCACGATATCGGCACCCGCAGCAACGCAGGCGCGAGCGTGGCGCAGCGTCGGCGTGATGTAAACGCCCTCGTGCCCATCCTTCCACAGGCCGATGACGGGAACCTCACAGCGACCCTTAATGGCGGCAATGTCGGCAAGGCCCTGGCAGCGAATGGCGGCGGCGCCGCCAAGCTCGCAAGCGCGAGACATTTGAGCCATGGTCTCGGGCGTACGAAGCGGCTCGCCCATATACGCCTGAACGCTCACGACGAGCTTGCCCTTCAGGGACTGGATCAAAGGATCAACGGTCATGTTCGACTCAACCTTTCTCAAAACAGCCTTCTGAGACGCCGCACCTTGACGTTCAAACCGTCGCTCGCGTACCGAAGTACGCTTCGCTCCTCTTTCACGTCAATCTGCGGCACCTCAGAAGGCACACTTGGTAGTTATGTTTACTTCAACGAAGCAAGAAGGTGTTCGGCGGCACCGATGAGCGGAGCATCGCCCTCCAGAGAACCGATGAGGATCGGCGTGTCCTGAAGCGGATCGAGCGCCTGGCTGGCATAGCCCTCGTGCACCGAATCCTTCCACGTCTGCGAACGCCAATCGGGACCTTGGTGAATCACGCCACCCGAAAGCACGATGACCTCAGGGTCCAGGATGTTAGCGAGCGAGCCCAAGCTGGCACCCAGCGCAAAGCCGGCGTCATGGATGACCTCGGTCGCCTTTGCGTCGCCCGCACGGCACAGGTCGTTCACATCGCGACCGACCGAAGGACGGCTGGGGTCGACGCGACCAAAGCGCTCATCGTACATACGACCAATGGAAGTGCCCGAAGCAACCGACTCCAGATGGCCGGAACGCCCGCAGGCGCAGGGAATACCGGCGGCAGCCGAGCACTCGATGTGGCCCATATGGCCAGCAGCACCATGGAAACCCTGCATCACGCGGCCGTTCTCGACATATGCGCCACCGATGCCCGTACCGATGCCAAGACACAAGACGGAGAACTTGCCCTTGCCGACGCCCCAGTGGGCCTCGCCCAGAGCATGAGCCTGCACGTCGCCTACAACGGCAACGGGAAGACCGAGGTCCTCGCGCAGGCGCGGCCCCAACTGAACACCGGACCAGCCGGGCATGATCTCGTTGGCATACGCGATGGCGCCCGTCTTGGGATCGACGACGCCGGCGGCACCGATACCGACGCCAAGGACCTCGACATCGGGATTCGCCTCGAGAGCAGCCTTGATGGACGCCTCGATACGTTGGAAGACGGCCTCGCCGCCCTCTTGGGCCTCGGTGGGAACCTCGGCCTCAAAAACAGGATGGGGCACACTACCGTCAGCCGGGTACTCCATGATGGCAGTCGCGATCTTAGTTCCGCCGATATCGACAGAGCAGACGTACTTGTTCTCCATGTCGCTCTCCTTAGGAGATAAAAAACAACTACAGGAAATGCGCCGTCAGGCTAGCCGTCACAGCGCGGAAAAGGTTTTCCAGGTGCCCGAGATCGCCAAGAAACCGTGTGACCATTGATCTAATGGGTCATGGCCGCACGGTTGAACGGCGAGGTCGGGTGCCCGGGGAAGCTTTACAGGAGACCGTTGTCCTGGAGGACCTTCTTAATCGCCTCGACGTTCTCGCCGGTCATGGCCTTCACCGGGCGCGGCATGGTCGGGCTGTCGAAGATACCCATGAGGTTCATAGCGGTCTTGAAGGCGCCGACGCCACCGGCATAACCCTGGACGCCCGAGGTGACATCCCAGATGTGCGAAATCTCATTGAGGCGATCCTGCTCGGCCTTGACGGTAGCCCAGTCACCAGCCTGAGCGGCCTTCCACTGACGCACGTAGCCCTCGGGCTCAACGTTGGCGAGACCCGGAACGGAACCGTCGGCGCCACCGAGGTAGGCGCCGTCGACAACAACCTCGTGACCGGTGAGGATGCTCATCGGATGGCCGTTCTTCTCGTTCTCCTGAACGAGGTAGCGGAACGAGATGTCATCACCCGAGGAATCCTTGACGCCGGCCAGAACGCCCTCGGCACCGAGCTTGGCAAGGAGCTTCCACGGGAGCTTGGTGTGGACACACACGGGGATGTCATAGGCGAAGATGGGCAGGTCGAGTTCCTCATGCAGGATGCGGAAGTGCTCCTCGACCTCGGTCATGCCCTGCAGGGCATAGAACGGGCAGGTGGCGACAAGCGCATCGGCGCCCAGCTCCTGAGCGACCTTACCGTGCTCGATCATGCGCTCGGTCTCGGTGTCGATGATGCCGACCAGAACGGGAACGCGGTGGTCGACGATACGGACGGCCTCGGAGATGATCTGACGGCGACGCTCGTCGGTGGAGAAGACGACCTCGCCCGAGGAGCCCAGGAAGAACAAGCCATCGACGCCGGCATCGATCATGCGGTTGATGCTGCGCTCAAAGGAGGCAACATCGAGCTGGTGGTCTTCGGTATCGGGAACAACGACGGGAGGGATAACGCCGGTGAATTTCTGAGTTGCCACAAGAATCTCCTTAGTTGTCTGGTGGGCAGCCCTATGCCGCCCACTCTTGTTGGCAGTGTCCAGGCCGTCTAGGCCAAAGAACACGAGTAGAACGTTTGGTTAAAAAAGTCGACGACTTCGTTTTCGAACGCATTGATGCGCTCGTGAGCGTATTTGGCATAGATGATATGTCTCCGGTCACACTCAAGGCCGTTGAATACGGCAAACTGATCCTTGGGATCGCTCACGGTATCCATGAGCGATGTGCCCATGAGCACCGATCCGCGCACCCGAGACGACAGCGCCTCGAGGCCGCCAGGAAGCGGATTGGCAACCGCCGTGCAGGCGAGACCCCGCTCGTCCAGAGCAGAAACCGCCAGCGCGACTCCGCCGCCTAGACCCTCGCCCCATGCAAAGATGCGGTCGGGGTCCATGCCATCAAGATTGCGCGCCACCTTCGCCAGCGCGCAACCCCAACGGACGCGCTCGACAAAAGCGGGCGAAGAAATCCCCCGCTGCAGGTCGTCCGCACCAGCAACATCGTCATCCAGCGCGAGGACGGCATACCCCATGGCGGCAAATCTCGTCATGTGATGCCAGCCGCGCACAGGCCGATCGATATCGTGGAACATCAGGCACAGCGGCACGCGCTCAGACACTCGGGCACGACCGACAGGCTCGATCAAACGAGCGTGAATCGCATCGTCACCGAGCTCAAAGGAGACCTCCGAGTAACGGGCGCAGGGGTTAACAAAGTCAATCGCCGTAATGGCCAGGCCTTGAATCTCAAGATTCGAAGCGCATGTCTCTAAATCAGAAACATCTGCTTGGACATCACCGCGCCAGTCCCGATATTCTGCGAGCCTTGACGAAACCGTTCCAGGAATTCCCACGAGCCCGGGGACAATCAGCTCATTAACATTGCTCTCGCACTTAGACATGAGCCTCCCCTCCCTTGCAGAAAAACGGAATGATCAGATCGTCAAAATCCTGAATCTCCTCGTGGCCAAAGCCTTCAAAGAACTCATGACGCTTTTCGCAGGTCAGGTTGTTATAGACCGCAAACTGCGTCGCTGGCGGGCAGACGATATCGGCTGTGCCGGTGCCAAACAGCACGGGGCATTTGACCATAGGGGCAAAGTTCTTGGAATCGAAGTACGCCAGCTTGGCATAGGCTTCGTCAATACGAGTCGAGTCCTCGTCAAACCAGCGAGACCAATAGCGCAGGCCCTCGTAGGCAATGTCGTCTGCATCCAAATCCCAGACTAGGCGGAAATCTGACAGGAAGGGATAGAGGATGGCGGCACGATTGATAAGCTCGCTGTTAAGCGCACAGGTCGCAATGCCCAAACCACCACCCTGCGACGCGCCGATCACAAACACACGAGAAAGATCGATGCCCTCGAGCTCGCGAACAATACGGCACAGGATGCGAATATCTTGGTGCAAGCGGACATAGTAGAGGTTGGCCGGGTCGCCGTCGATGCCGGCGACGATATGCCCGGCAACCGTTGTGCCCTCAAATCCACCAATGTCCTCGGAGGGACCTCCTTGGCCGGGGCAGTCGAGGGCGATGAGTGCCATGCCCATGCCCGCAAACGACGCCTGCTCAAACCAGCTGCGGCTTGCACCCGGATACCCATGGAACTGAAGCACCAATGGCACGGGCTCGTCCGAGACGGGTTTAAGGTACTTGGCATGCAGGCGAGCGCCACACATGCCGGTATACCAGAGGTCGAAAAGTTGGCAGGTCGCGGTATCGGTGACCGATGCCGTGTCGATCGCATAGTCAAGCCCGACGGCGTCGGCCTCGGCCATGCGATCCTTCCAAAAGAGATCGAAATCTGATGGACGGGGCATGGCGCCTCGATATTCACCAAATTGATGTTGTAGCTCCTGAGCACTTGGCATGGCTCGTGAACCCAACCTTTCGAAATCGCAACGGAGGTGCGCCCGGCAAGGGAACCGGGCGCACGGGAGGGAAAGCGAGGCTATTCGCCGAGCTTGGGGTGCAGCAGCGACGGCGCAGCGCCGAGCAGCATCTTGGTGTAGGGGTCCTGGGGATGCTGGAAGACCTGCTTGGCCTCGCCCTGCTCGACGATCTTGCCGCCATTCATAACGATGATGTCGTCAGAGATATAGCGGACCGTCTGGATGTCATGGCTGATGAACACCATGGCCAGGCCGAGCTCCTTCTTAAGGTCGGTCAGCAGGTTCAGAATCTGCGCGCGGACCGAAACGTCCAGAGCCGAGGTGGGCTCGTCGGCGATGATGGCATCGGGGTTCAGCGACAGGGCACGGGCAATTGCGACGCGCTGGCGCTGGCCGCCCGAAAGCTGACCGGGAAGAACCTCGGCGGCGGAGCTGGGCAGACCGGTGAGCTCCAGGAGCTCTTTGACGCGCTTCTCCTGCTCGGCCTCGGTACCCAGGTTGTGGACGCGCATGGGGTCGAGCAGTTGCTCGCGAACGACCATGCGGGGGTTGAGCGCCGTGGCCGGGTTTTGAAACACGACCGAGATGACGCGACCCATGTGGCGACGGTCCTCGGCGGTACGTTTGGTAACGTCCTTGCCCTTAAAGTAGACCTTGCCGCTCGTGGGGGCCTGCAGGCCGCACATGACGTTGGCGGTGGTGGACTTACCGCAACCGGACTCGCCGACGATGCCGATCGTCTGACCGGGCATGAGCTTAATCGTTACACCCTGGACGGCGTGAACCAGGTTGGGGTGCAGAATCGAGCCGGTACGGGTCCTAAAGGTGACGTGGACGTCATCAAGGAAGATGATCGGCTCGACGCCGTTGACTGCGGTCTCGCTCATCTACATCACCTCCGCGTGAGGGGTCAAACCATTTGCCTTGAGCACCTCGTCGGGGAGCTCGGAATAGAAGTGCTCGGTGCCGGGCACGCGCTTGAAGACCGGACGGGTGTCCAGGCCAATACGCGGATGGCTCGAGCGGGGCGCGAAGCGATCGCCCTTGGGGAAATCGCGCGGACTCGGAACGGCGCCGGGCACCTGGTGCAGGCGGCCCGAACCGCTCTCGATGGACAGAACGGAACCCAGAAGACCGCGGGTGTACTCGTGGATCGGGTTAGTGAGCAGCTCCTTGGTGGGTGCCTGCTCGATAACCTGGCCAGCGTACATAACCGTGATGTTGTGGGCGACCTCGGCGACCAGCGCCAGGTCGTGCGAAACGAAGATCATGGCAAAGCCGAGCTTGGCCTGAAGATCGTTGAGCAGCTTGATGACCTGCTTCTGGACGGTAACGTCCAGAGCGGTCGTGGGTTCGTCGCAGATGACCAGCTTGGGGTCGCGGGTAAGGGCCATAGCGATCAGGACACGCTGACGCTGGCCGCCGGAAAGCTCGTGCGGATAGCTCTCGAGCGTGCGCTTGGGATCGAGGCCGACGAGCTCCAGGAGCTCCTCGGCGCTGCGGGTTCCGCCGCGCTTGGTGAGCTGCTTCATCTGGGCAGAGATGAGCATGGAGGGGTTGAGCGAGGACAGGGCGTCCTGATAGACCATAGCGATATCGGTACCGCGCAGGCCGAACCACTCCTTCTTGCTCATCTTGAGCAGGTCACGGCCCTCCCAGAGGACCTCGCCGGAAAGGTGCTCGTCCTCATCGGTCAGGCCCATGATGGCCAGCGTGGTGATGGACTTACCGCAACCGGACTCGCCCACCAGGCCCATGGTCTGACCAGGACGGACGTCAAAGTTGACATGGTCGACGACGTTGATATCACCGTGATGCTCAAACTGGATGCAGAAGTCACGGACCGAGAGAACCGGTTCGACAGACTCGTCGGGCACATGGCGATCGTCACGCTTGAGCTCGACATCGCGCAGGGCGCCAAGGCGAGCGGAGAGGGACTGGGCCTGCTCCTTGTAGGCGCGAACGGGGTCGGAGACCAGCAGGTCGGCCTCGCGACGCTTGGAGGAATCGGTCGGATCCAGGGCGGCGGAGGGAGCAGCGGCCATGGCGTCGGTAATGCCCTCGGAGAGGATGTTGAGCGCCAGGCAGGTAATCATGATGGCCAGACCCGGGAACAGCGCCTGCCACCAACGGCCGGCAAGCACGCCGCCGCGGGCGTCGGCGAGGATGTTGCCCCAGGTAGCGGTGGGCTCCTGAATACCAGCGCCGATGAAGGTCAGCGAGGCCTCGAAGATGATGGCGTCGGCGACCAGGGTAACGGTGAAGACCATGATCGGGGCGATGCAGTTACGCAGAACATGCTTGATCAAAATCCACGGAGCCTTGGCGCCGGAAACGATGACCGCACGGACATAGTCCTCGCCGTACTCGGACACGATGTTGGCGCGCACGATACGGGCAATCTGCGGAGTGTACATGAAGCCGATGGCGAAGATGATCGACGGCACGGAGTTGCCCAGGATGGAGACGAAGACGGCCGCGAGGGCGATGCCGGGGATGGACATGATGATGTCCAGGATACGCATGATCGTCTCGGAGACGGCCTTGCGCGAAACCGCTGCAAGGGCGCCCACGACCGAGCCGCAGACCAGAGCCATGGCAGTAGCGCCAAAGCCGATGATCAGCGAGTAACGACCACCGTAGAGCATACGCGACAGAATGTCGCGGCCCTTATCGTCGGTACCGAAGATAAATCCGTTGCCGGGAGCCTGGCGAGCCGTAAAGATCTCGACCGGGCTATAGGGGGCAAGAAGGGGCGCCAGAATCGCAGTCAGGGCGACCAGCACCAGCACGACGGCGGCAATCTTAGAAGACAACGTCATCTTCTTCCAGCCACCGAGCTTGAGTCCCTTGGAGGCAGCCTTCTCGAGCTGCTCGGTTTGCTTCTCTCGAATCTTTACCATAATCTACACCGTCCTGATGCGCGGGTTGATGAGCAGGTAGAGCATGTCAACCACGATGTTGATGATGATGAAGGCGAGAGCAACGACGATGACGACGCCCTGAACCAGGTTCGCCTCGTTGCCCTGAACGCCCTGCAGAATCGCGGTGCCCATGCCGGGGAGGTTGAAGATAACCTCGATGACGACGGCGCCGCCCATGAGGTAACCGATCTTAAGACCGAGGGTGGTGACCGGGGTGATCAGCGCATTGCGAAGAACGTTGATGCCGACGACGACCTTCTCGGGAACGCCGGCGCCACGAGCCATACGGACATAGTCCTTGTCGAGCTCCTCGACCATGGCGGTACGCACGATACGAGTCATCTGGCCCGTCAGCGGAAATGCCAAGGCGATAGCGGGCATGATCATACGTCCCAGATAGCCAACCGGATTCGTGGTGAAGTGAGGCAGAGCACCCGATGCCGGAAGCACCTTAAGGTAGGAAGAGAACAGCAGGATCAACAGAACGGCAAGCCAGAACGACGGGGTTGCCAAGCCGGCGATGGAAAAGACGCGGATCACTTGGTCCGGCCATTTGTCGCGATACAGTGCCGCGATGACGCCGAGCAAAAACGAAACGACCGCACCGATGGCAAGACCGATGAAGGTCAGCTGCATCGTAACGGGCAGGGCCGTGGAGATGCGCTTGGCAACGGAGTTGCGAGCAGCACCATAGGTGCCCATGTCGCCATGAATCAAATCGCCCATATAGCGCACGTAGCGCACGGGCCAGGGGTCGTCCAGACCATACTTCTCATGGTACTCGGCGACCGCCTCGGGCGAGGCACCGTCACCCAACGCCGTGTAGGCGGGGTCGGTCTTGGAGAACGACATAAGGAAGAACACCAGGACGGTGACGCCCAATGCCATGATCGGCAGCGCCACGAGACGCCTTCCAATCAAACGTAGCAAGTTGTTCACGTTCTCTCCCCTTTCTTTTGTCGGTAGGACCAACTGGTATATGAGTACGGATACTCATTACAAGACCCGAGCGACATCGTTGCCGCCCGGGTCTTTGTTTCAACTATGAGGATACGGTCCCAACGACCGACATCCTGCATACAGACTCAAGCGAGTCTTACGCCTTGACGGTCGCAACGCCCCTGAAGGACATGCTCGTCGTGCCGATGCCCTTGAAGCCATCGAGGGCCTCGCCGTTGGGCGCAGTGGACGGATCGTCCCAGGAAGCGGAGACGGTCTTGACGTGGACAACGGGGTACAGAACGGCGTTGTCGGCGATGATGTCGAAGCACTCGTTCCACTTCTTCTGCTGCTCGTCGCCCTCGGCGGCAAGAGCCTCGTCCATGAGACTGTGGAGCTTCTGCCACTCAGCGGACTCCTTCCACGGGCAACGGGTCTGCATCCAGACGTTGTCGCCGTACCACCAGTTGAGCAGCAGGTCGGGGTCGGCGCCGAAGCAGGAAGGATCGCCAGGGGCAAGGAGGATATCGTAGGCCTCGCCGCCGTCGATGGCAGCGTAGGTGGCCGGCGAGGTATCGGTCTGGATGGTCACATCGAAGCCGAGAGCGTCGAGGTCGTTCTTGACCTGGGCGGCCATGCCCTTAATCTGCTCGTTGTCGGTGGTGCGCAGGGTGATGGCACCCGGGGTGATGCCAGACTCCTCGATGAGCTTCTTAGCCTTCTTGGCGTCGGTCTTGTACACCGTGGAAGCCTCATGATAGTTGGTGAAGCTCTTGGGCAGGTAGCAGCTGGCAGCGGTGGCAAGGCCGGCGAAGGTGTTGCTGACCATCTTCTCGGTGTCGAGCGCATACATGACAGCCTGACGGACCTTGACGTTGTTCCAAGGCTCCTTGGCGACGTTGAACATGATGAAGCGGGTGCCGAAGCCCTGAACGTTATCGATCTTGCAGCCGGCGCTCTCGAGCTGGTCGACGGCGTCAGCGGTAACGAGCTCCATAACGAGCGTGGAGCCCTCCTGCTGAGCGGTAACGCGAGCGGTGGGGTCGGTCAGGATGCTGTACTGGATCTTCTTATCCTCGGCAGCATACTCACCGTTGTACTCGGGGTTGGGAACCAGGGTGATCTCGGTATCGGAGATAGAGTCGTACATCCAGGGGCCGGAGCCGATCGGCTGCTTGGCGCGATCCTCCTCGGCCTGGGAAGCCGGGGTAACACGGATGATGGCCAGACGATCCTTGAGCAAGGAGAAGTTGGGGACCTTGGTCTTGACCGTTACAGTGCTGGCGTCCTTGGCCTCGATGGACTCGAAGGGCTGGAAGAACGGAGCGTAGGTAGCAGAAGCGGCGCAAGCGGTGTAGGAAGCGACGACGTCGTCAGCAGTGACCTCGGTGCCATCGGAGAACTTTGCGCCCTTGCGGATGGTGACCTCGAAGGTAGTGTCGTCCACGGACTTGGGATCGTCGGTGGCGAGCTCGTTGAAGGTGCTGTAGTCGTGGTAATCGATGCCGTAGAGGCCCTCGATGACGTGCCAGTTAGCACCCAGGCCCACAGCAGAGCCGGTGCTGGCGGGGTCGAAGCTGGACGGAGCGTAAGCGGAACCAGCGGTGATCACGCCGCCGCCACGGTTGGCGGAATCAGTGGAACCGGAAGCGGAACCTTCGTCGCTAGAGCTGCCACCGCAGCCAGTGAGACCAAGCCCTGCGACAGCAGCGACGCTGCCGGTGAGGCCGAGGAACGAACGCCTGGACATACCCTTGTTGATGATGGCCATGTCTTCTCCTATCAATAGAGAATCTTACCCGGGAGCACCTAGACTTGCCCCCGCGCAACTTGCGGACGATATATACCTTACCTACCGACGAACCCAACTGAGGTGCCGCGCTCGGCGACCGATACATACATACGCTTGAACGGTATTTACTACCGTTCACCGAATTCATTGACAAATGATTCGACAGACAGTATGTATCGACGAGGTGAGATATCAGTCTTCGTCAACCCGCAGGATAGCAGTGTTTTCGCTTGGGTTAGTCAAACGTTTTAGCGTTAATAAAACCCGAAACCAGCAGGCAATCATGGCGAAATAAATGGTTGAAAATCGCGCAATCATGTATATCAGTTGTTTAGACTCGTGTTTAGCTATCGGAATGGCCAGCCGCCGCCTCGGCGCGCTCGGCATTCCATGCAACGAGCGCCTCGTGGACCGCCTTGGCAACATCGGCAGGTATGCCGCGAACTTCCGCGATCTCTTGCTCGCTCGCCGCGCGCAAACGCTTCATCGAGCCAAAATGGCGCATAAGGGCACGTTTTCTGGTGGGTCCCACGCCTGGAACGTCATCGAGTACCGAAACCGTCATGGCTTTATCGCGCAACTCGCGGTGGAACGTAATGGCAAATCGGTGGGACTCATCGCGTACCTGTTTAATTAGATAGAGCGAAGCAGACCCGGTCGGCAGCACGACAGGAGTCTCGTCCCAAGGCACAAAAACTTCCTCGTCGGCCTTCGCCAAGCCACAAACTGGTATATCGAGCCCAAGAGCCTCAAGTTGCTTGATCGCAGCGGTCAATTGCGGCTTACCGCCATCGACAACGAGCAAATCGGGGCGCGAGCCAAAGCGCTCGTCGGCCATGCGCTCGGGAGCATAGCGTCGTCCCAAAACCTCGGACATCGACACGAAGTCGTTTGCCTCGTCCAATTCGGCCTGAATTTTAAAACGACGGTACTGGCTCTTGTCGGCGCGCCCGTTGGTAAACACCACCATCGAGGCGACCGTAAAGGTGCCATGCAGTGTAGAGATATCGAAGCACTCGATACGCAACGGCGGCGATGGCAGCGCCAACGCACTTTCGAGCTCCAGGAGCGCTTGATTGGTGCGGTCGTCAGCGTACCCCGTTCGCATCATGTAGCGCATGAGGGCATGGCGCGCATTTTTGGATGCCATATCGAGCAGACGGTACTTTTCGCCACGCTGCGGCCTATGGAGATGGCAGGAACGCTCACGCTTGCCCGCAAGCCACTCCCCCAGCGCCTCCGCATCCTCAAGCTCGACGGAAAGGTTGACCTCAGCTGGAATATCAGCCGTCTCGTCGTAATAGCGCTTAAGAAAGCCCGACTGGAGCTCGTCCTCGTCAACATCAAGACCCTTGTCGAGAATGAACTCGCAGGTGCGAACTGTTCGGCCCTCGCGAACGACGAAGACGCAAGCGGCGGAGATGGTCTCCTCGCGATAGAACCCGATGACATCGATATCGACACTGGAGGGAAAAACGACTTGCTGACGATCGTCCAGACCCCTGATGACCTCCAAACGACGTTTGACGCGTGCCGCGCGCTCAAAGTCGAGCGCCTCGGCGGCATCCGTCATCTCGGAGGTCAGCTCATCGACGACATCCTTGCGATGGCCCGACAAAAAACGCTCGACACGCTTGACGTTCTTGGCATAGTCTGCCGGGGAAATCGCGCCGACACACGCACCCGGGCCGCGCCCGACATGGTAGTCAAAGCAGGGACGCCCGTTTTGTGCGCAAATCATATTGACGATGTCTTCCTCGCCCTTGTGGGACTCGATGGTACGGCGACAACGACGCCACTCCGCACAGGATGCAGAGCAGATGGGGATAACCTTGCGCAGCGTATCTATCGTCTCACGTGCCGCACGGCTATCGGTATAGGGTCCAAAATAGCGCGTTCCCGGCTTATGACGCTCACGCGTGTATTTGATCGCGGGATACAGGTCGCCCTTTGTAATGGCGATAAAGGGGTAGCTCTTGTCATCCTTGAGGTCGACGTTAAAGTACGGATGGTACTGGCCGATCAGGTTGCGCTCGAGTACAAGCGCCTCATGCTCGGTTTCGACAACGATGTAGTCAAAGCTCGCCACCAGCTGCATCATCAGCGGGATCTTTTGACGCTCATCCTGCAGTGTCACGTATTGACGCATGCGGGCGCGCAGGTTTTTCGCCTTGCCCACGTAGATGACATCGCCCTTGGCATCCTTCCAAAGGTAGCATCCGGGCTGTGTGGGAACGCGCGAAACCTGCTCGGCAAGCGTTGGTATGTTGTCGTGACCGGCCACGCGCACCTACTTGCGACGAAGCAGCGCCGAGACCTCGGGCATCTTAAGGACGACGGCAAGGCCAAAGGTAACAACAAGCGAGGCGACACCCGCAACGCAAACGTAGCCAAGAGTAATCAGAATCGAGCCGCCAAGTGCCCCGACAAAGTGTTCAAGCGCCCACATGACGCCGGCGCCTGCGGCAGCACCTAGGCCACCGAGCAAAAGGCCAAAGAAACCGCCATGTAGGATAGATTTGACCTGAAGGCCACGCAGGCGACGACGCAGCCACCACAGCGAACAGCCGACCAAGATCACGTAGTCGACGACATACGAAAGCGCGATTGCCGGCATACCGAAGCCCAGCACAACGCCAAACAGCAGAACCGAGCCGGCCTGGCCGATGGCGGAATACAGGCAATAGCGGCTATAGGGCTTCATGTCGAGCAAGGCAGAGAAGCTCTTCTGCATCAACACGACCACGCCGTAGAGCGGCAGCGAGAGCGCCAGGTAGACAAGGTACTCGGACACCAGCGCCACGCCGGATTCATCGAACTTGCCAGCACAGTAGATCATATTGAGCGGACGTGCGAAGACAATCAGGTACAGTGCGAACGGAATCAGGAAGAACAGCATCTGGGCGACGCCACGCGAAATGCCCGTGCGAACGCTGTCGTAATCCTTCTCCTGTGCGTCATGAGAGAGCTCGGTATAGAGCGCCGTCGAAAGCGAGGCGGCAATCAGCGCGTAGGGCAGCGTGTACCACAGGCGCGCATAGGCGATGACGGAAGGACCCGTCTCGGGCTGGACCACCAGCGCGGCAGCGTTGGTGATAGAAGTCGAGACAAACATGCACACCGTGGCGAGCAGCGTCGGGATACCGAGCGCAATCGTCTGGCGCAGCGCGGGGTCCTTAAAGTCGATATGGATATGGGGATGCACGCCGTGCTTGCCAAGCGCGGGAATCTGACATGCCATCTGAACAAAGACACCGAGGGTCGTACCGGCCGCAATCAAGATGATGCCGGCACGTTCGCCAAACTGTGCGGACACGGGCGCAAAACCCATAAAGCTCGCAATGACGATCACATTGTTGAGGACCGGGGCAAACGTCGACCAAAAGTAGTCGCGGTGTGCGTTGAGAACGCCCGAGAACACCGAGCCCAAACCATAAAACAGAATCTGGATGGCAAAGAAACGGAACATGAACGCAGCGGTATCCATGCTGCCGCCGTCACCCGAAAGGAACGATTGCGTCCAGATAAAGCCCGGGGCGAACACGGTCCCCACCAACGAAATGCCACCCAGCACTAAAAGCAGAATGCCGAGCAGGTTGCCCACGTACTCGTTCGAGGCCTCGCGACCCTGCTCACGCCTCACGCCCATGTACACGGGCAAAAACGCCGTCACGAGCATGCCACCCATCACGAGTTCGTAGAGCATATTGGGCAGGTTGTTGGCGACCTGATAGGAGGACGAGAGTAGCGACATGCCGATAGCGGCCGCCATTGCCCACGTGCGGATAAAACCGGTGACGCGAGACACGATAGTCAGGATGGTCATAAGCCCGGCGGAACGACCAACCGTGGAGTAGTCCGACGAGCCCATGTCGTCAGTGTCATCTCGCGACGAAGAAGCTTCGGATGAGGGTGTCTGAGGCGCAGATTCTTTTGCAAAATGAGCTCCGCGCTTCAATTCTTCCTGCGGCATCGCTCAGTCCTCTCTCGTAATCGCGGCAACCGTCGCCCCGCAAAATGCAATTAAATCATCGGGTGCAAGCTCGAGCTGATAACCACGCTTGCCTCCCGAAATAAAAATGGTATCCCAAAGGACACATGTCTCATCAATGAGCGTCCGGTAGCGTTTTTTCATACCGACCGGGCTGCAGCCGCCGCGAACGTAGCCAGTCGCCGCAAGCAAATCCTTCACATGCATCATAACCAAGGACTTCTCCCCCGCGGCACGCGCGGCGGACTTTAGATCGAGCTCATCGGCAACAGGGATGCAGCACACGACATGGTCGTTGGACGGCGTCACGCAGACCAAGGTCTTAAATCCTTGACCGGGCTCCTCGCCAAGCTGCTCCGAAATCGCGACCCCCAGGCCCACCGACTCATCACCATCGTCTTCGTACGTATGTAGAACATAGGAAATGCCGGCGCTTTCCAGCTCGCGCATCGCATTGGTTTTTGGCGTCTTTACAGCCTTTGCCATGACATATCCTTTCCCTCGCATTCGGACGCAAGGATTAAGTATATGTCCAATTCGGCTGCATACGTCACTTCGGCACAGCAAGCGCCATCGAATCACAAGGAGTCGATGGCGCCCATAAACTGAATCGCCTATTTATTGAGCATCAAGTTGAGCCTGACGCTCCCGGTCACGCCTGAGCAAAGGCGCCAAAAACTTGCCCGTATAACTCTGCGGACAGTCCGCAACCTGCTCCGGTGTGCCCGAAACCACGACGGTTCCGCCGCCGTTACCGCCCTCGGGACCCATATCGATCAGGCGGTCGGCAACCTTGATGACATCAAGGTTGTGCTCAATCACCAGCACCGTGTTGCCCGCATCGACCAAGCGCTGCAGCACATCGAGCAGCTGGCGGACGTCCTCAAAATGAAGACCGGTCGTCGGCTCGTCCAAAATATAGAACGTCTTGCCCGTCTGGCGTCGATGAAGCTCCTTGGCGAGCTTCACACGCTGCGCCTCGCCGCCCGAGAGCGTCGTGGCGGGCTGGCCCAGGCTCACGTAGCCCAAGCCTACATCGTACAGCGTCTGGAGCTTTCGCTTGATCTGCGGGATATTCCCAAAGAAGGCCAGCGCCTCGGTGACGCTCATGTCGAGCACGTCCGAGATGGTCTTGCCACGGTAGGTGACCTCGAGTGTCTCGCGGTTGTAGCGTTTACCGCCGCAAACTTCGCAGGGAACGTAGATATCGGGAAGGAAGTGCATCTCGATCTTAATCTGCCCATCGCCCTTGCACGCCTCACAGCGCCCGCCACTCACATTAAAGGAGAAACGACCCGGCGAGTAGCCGCGCGCCTTCGACTCCGGCGTACTCGCAAACAGCGCGCGAAGATCATCCCACAGGCCGATATAGGTAGCAGGGTTGGAACGCGGCGTGCGGCCAATCGGCGACTGGTCGATATCGATAACCTTATCGATGCACTCGATGCCCTCGATTTTTTTATACGGACCCACAGGGCGCGTCGAGCGGTGAATGGCATTCGTAAGGGCAGGCGCAATGGTGTCGGTTACCAGGGAGCTCTTGCCCGATCCCGACACGCCGGTAACAACCGTAAGCGTACCAAACTCGATTTTGGCAGTAACGTTTTTGAGGTTGTTGGCTCGAGCGCCCGTAATTTTAAGGCAGCCGCGACCGGGCTTGCGCCGTTCATCAGGCACCCGGATCATTCGTTTACCGGTCAGATAAGCGCCCGTCATAGACTCGGGACACGCCATGATATCGG